>DAOVYZ010000312.1 GCA_030635365.1 Bacteroidales bacterium | reverse complement strand
GCATTAAGATCATAATCAATATCCTCTACCAGACGTATGATCTGATTATAAACAACCTGCTTATCTGACTCACTAAGCAGGCCAAGTCGTTTTTGTATGGTTTTTAAATTCATCCTGCAAGATACTAATTTAAGCGCATTTATCATAGAACATAGCCATTTTATTGCAAAACTTTTAACATAGCTTCTGCTTTAAGCATGCATTCCTCATATTCTTTATTTGCATTAGCTAAGCTTGTTATTGCTCCACCAACTGTAAAAGATACATATTTTTTCTTTTGATTGTATAATATGCTGCGTATAACTACATTAAAATCAAAGTTTTTTTCAGGTGTTATAAAGCCAACACATCCTGAATATAATCCCCTTTTTGTTTTTTCATACTCCTCAATTAATTTCATTGCACGAATTTTTGGTGCACCAGTCATAGAGCCCATTGGGAAAGCATTCTTAATGATTTCAATAATATCGGCATCATTTTCTACATCAGAAACAATGGTAGAAATCATCTGGTGTACTTGCTTAAAACTATAAATTCCATAGAGTTCCTCAACTTTTACCGATCCTTTTTTTGCAGTTTTAGATAAATCATTTCTTACTAAGTCAACTATCATAACATTTTCAGCTCTTTCTTTGGGATCATTGAGCAATTGTTCTTTCAAAAGTAAGTCTTCATTTTTATTTTCGCTCCTTTTAATAGTTCCCTTAATAGGTTGAGATATTATTTTATTTGTATTCTTTTTTAGAAACCTTTCAGGACTGGCAGAAAGTAAATAATTGTTGTTATACTTATAATAACAGGAAAAAGGTGTTGGAGATACTTCTTTTAATTTTAAATATGAGTTGACCGGATCAATTTCTTTATGGCTATAAAACTCCTGGCAGAAGTTAACTTCATATATATCTCCAAGTTGAATGTGTTTTTTTAACTTATTAACAGTATTGATATATTCTTTTTTGGTAAATCTTTGATTTAGAATGATAGGAGAAACATGATTAATAGAATTGGACAACTCAATGGCATCAATTTCAGAAATTAGTTGATAGATTTCTTTCTCAGAATATTGATCTTTATGAAATAATATTGATAACTTTTTATCTTTTGATACAAGAATAATTTGGGGAATAAAGAAATGAAATGAAGCGAAATTTAGTTCATCGATGTTCTCAGATCTTAAGTTCTCAATATCATTTTTAAGATCATAAGTAAGATATCCAAACATCCAATCTCGATTTTTATTATTAAATTCTGAAAGATTTTTGAAGCTGTTTTTTTCTGTCCCGCTAATTTCTAATAATGAATCAAAACCTACTAAAAAGTCATATTCATAGTATGTGAATTTAGAATAATGGTTTTGGCAAAAATTACTACTATCCAAAAAAACACATCTGTTAAATCTATTTCCGTATAAGAGTGACTTCAGTTTAAATGATTCGCTATCTTCAACCTCTATTTTAAGTTCTTTTCGCATTAAGCAAAAATAGAAAAGGAATTTGAATTAATTCTAATAAATTTAAAGGGAATAAAATAAAAAGTTAATCTTAATTTATATACAAATACTATTTATTATGAAAATTATTAAATTGATAATTAGTTTCATCGTATTAACAGGTACTAGCAGCAAGATATATTCACAAGTTGAGCTAGATACGCTTACAATGAATAAAATTGATAAAATATCAATTGGAGATATAGATTTTGATAAGTTTAATTCAATGAATTTTGAAGATATCGAACGCCATGCTTGGTTTGCATTTATGCAAAAAGAGTATGAAAAGGCAGCGAAATATTATTTATATATTTTAGATAATAATATGGACGATGCTAATGCCTTATATAATTTATCTCGATGTTATGCAATGTTAAATTCACCTGAATTGTCTGGTTACTTTTTAATAATGTCAGTAAATGCTGGTTATAATAATTTTGCAAATATAGAAAAAGAAGAATCATTTAAATTATTGTTGGGGAATGAATACTTTAATAATGTAATGAAACAGGTTTCCGAATATAGTAATAGTTTTGGTAAGACAATATATACTGAAGCAAAGGTTTTGGTAAAAAGTAAAGTTATTTTCCCGAAGAATTTTGATCCTGATAAAAATTACTCATTATTAGTTGGGTTACATGGGTATGGAGGAGTAGCTGAAAATTTTATAGGTATTCATGATCGAATACATTCTAATGATTTTATTTTTATTGTACCCGAGGCTCCATATTTAAAAAATTCAAATGGAAATAAATCTTTACAATATTCTTGGGATTTTCAGGTCAGAGATGAGGAATTATGGAAAAAGAGTGACCCTGCTATTATAGACTATATTATGAATGTTGTGGGCCAAATGAATGCAAAGTATAAGATTGATAAGAATTACGTTCTTGGTTTTTCTCAAGGGGCAGCATATGCGTATTGTGTTGGCATAAAAAATCCTAATAAAATAGATGGAGTTATAGCAGTTGGTGGCCGATTACCTGATTTCTCAAAATATCCCTGGTTGGTTTCTGAAAAGGATATATTGAACGGAAATAAATTAAAGGTATTTATAGTGCATGGAAGGAATGATCAGGCAGTGAATTACAAACGCTCAGTTGAATCGAAGAAAAGGCTAAAGAAATACGATTACAATGTTGAATTATTCCTTTTCGAAGGTGGGCATACAATAGATGAAGAAGGATTAAACAAGGCATTGGATTGGTTTGGAAGTATGAATAAATAAAAAGAGGCTGTCCAAAAAGTCTTTGTGGGACTTTGTGCCTTCTTCGAGTTACTTTGTGGTACTATGACAAAATATTGTTACACAGAGCTTCACAAAGAATACTCAAAGTTACACTAAGTAGAATATCTTCAAATATTTCAAAAATCACAACTTTTTGGACAGTCTCTTCAATATGAGATGGGTTTAAACCGCTTTCTTAATCACTTAAATAACTGGAAATACCTTCTTGAGTTGGTTTTAATGCTTTATCTCCCTTTTTCCAGTTTGCCGGGCAAACTTCTCCATTTTCTTCAAAAAACTGTAAAGCATCAATAATTCGTAATGCTTCATCAACACTTCTACCTAAAGGCATATCATTAACTAGTTGATGACGAACGGTTCCTTCTTTGTCTATTAAAAATAGTCCCCGATATGATTGTGGTACTCCATGAAATACACTTTGCCCGTCTTCTGTATAGTCATAATGGCCAGCTAATACATCATAATTTTCTGAAATTGTTTTTGAAAGGTCAGCTACCAACGGGTACTTAACTCCTTTAATTCCACCCTCCCTTAATTCGGTTTGTAGCCATTTCCAATGCGAAAAAGCTGAGTCAACAGAACAACCTACTACAGCTACATTTCTATCCTCGAATTCTTTTATTCTTTCCTGGAAAGCAAGAATTTCTGTAGGGCAAACAAATGTAAAATCTGCCGGGTAAAAATAAAATAATACATATTTTTTACCGATGTATTGATATAATGAAAAATTTTGTACAATTTTATTTCCATTAGTTACTGCATCAGTTTTAAATGATGGTGCCTTTTTTCCTACTAATACTGCCATAAATTTTAATTTAATTGAGTTTTAATTATACTTAGTTCGCTATCTAAACAAGAAGTAAATTGCTTTGTTCAATTTTATTTCTAAAATTAATTAAATACAACAATATTTGGTGATGTCGGTTCAAAATTTCGGGGTGTCTCATAATTTTCTCCTGAAATTTGAAAGTATAGATGTTTAAAATCGCTGGGTACTGTTGGGTAATATGCAAAACGCAATTGAAATGTTTTAAAAACTAAATTCTCATTTCGAATTCTAATACCCAAACCAATTCCAGAATACATCTTATTGTTAAATATGAATTTGCTTCCGGCACCTATAAAACCAAGGTCACCAAACCCAAAAAATAAAAATTTGAAATTATATATGTGTATTTTTGTGTATGCAACGAGTTCAGAGCGAAAAGATAGTCTTTGAATACCATATAAATAATCACTCGAAAATTCCCAGATATCATCAGAATTTAAGAATATCTTTTCATCACTGAATCTATTAATACCTCTGGTATAATTTACGCTCAAAAATTCACGAATTTTTAATTGATTAAATGAATGAAGGTTGCTAATTGCTTGTCCTTTAAGTTTAAATACTCCTTGTTCCAAATCCTTATGATAATATAACCCGCCAAATTCTGTATGAAAATTTAAATATCCAATTTTTGGATAATAACTTCCCTCTGAATACCTAATTCCTAAATAAAATCTTCTAAAAAACTCATCTTTTTCCAATCCCATATTTAGTTGAACGAGGCCTCCAATTGGAATATCTTCAGTTTTTCCAAAACCATAAATCAAATTAGATTTATAATATTTTTGGCGCGAATAAGCTATACTTGCTAAAACAATTTGATTATCATGGTATTGAAAATTGTATCTTTCACTTACATCAGGCCCTTTATAAAAAGTATTATTTATGTATCTGGCAGCAAATACCAGGCGTGTACGATTCTGGTATTGCCAGTTACCTGTTTTTATCACGTATATGCCAAGGAGAAGGTTAGTAATTCCGTGAGAAAACATGGCTACGACAAGGCTTCTTGTGTAATACAGGATCAGGCTATAGGAAACACCCGCCATAATTCCGGCCAACCAGAGATTGTGCTCCAGACCAAAGAAGATAGATGCTATCACAAATGAAATCCACGTAAATTTCCCTACCGGCACATCCTCAAACTTTGGGTTGATAATATACCTCAATACAAAAGACCTCCAGAATAACTCCTCGAAAATGGGAACTACCACAGAAGACCCGAAGAGCCTGAATGATATTATTAGATAAAAGAACAACGAATTTGCAAAAAT
>DAOVYZ010000151.1 GCA_030635365.1 Bacteroidales bacterium | reverse complement strand
TAAAAATTATTTATTTGCAGTAAATATGGAAGCAGGTTATGAAGCTGGTGATAAAGAATATGATCATATTCTGGGTGAGTTATCTGCGAATGATCTTCTAAAATTGATACATGAGTTATCTCCACAGTATAAAATGGTTTTTAACTTATATGCAATTGAAGGTTATTCTCATAAAGAAATTTGTAAAAAACTAAATATTAAAGAAGGAACTTCTAAATCTAACTTATCACGAGCACGTGAAATTTTGAAAGAAAAAGTTAAAAGTTATTATAATATGAGTGTAAATTACATGTGATGAAAAAAGGGGTAAATCATATAGATGAGGTTTTCAGAGAGGGATTGAAAAATTTCAGTCAATCAGCACCTGAGGGAGTATGGGATAGTATCAAGAAAAAAATAAATACTAACAGAAATCATTTTTTTACTTTTTATAAGATGGCAGCAGCTGTAATTGCTTTTGTTGCATTAGGTTCAATGTATTTATACTTGTCAAATAATAATTCAAAAAACAGTAATGAGATTTTGGTTGAAAGTAAACAAGATATTCCAGTGAAAGAAGAGAATTCAGCAATTAAAGGCCTACAGGAAGAAAAACTAATAGAGATAATTGTCGAGAATGATAATCAATATATAGCTGAAGCAGCAGAGAAGGAAGTAGAACCTGAGATTATTACAGATAAAGGTGAAAATGTAAGTGAAGATATAATTGTTGAAACATATATTGCTGAAAACAGGAGCGATAATTTTGTGAGGTTAGAGGGCATTAATGTTAATATCAAGACAAAAGAGATTAATCCGCAAATTATTTATGTAGAGCCAAAAACACCGACTCCTGATCTTTATTTAATTCCGGATATTTATACTTCATTAGCTTTGAATGATGTAGAAGAAGATGAAGGCAAAAAGAATAAAAATAAATGGATTGTGGGCGGAGAGTTTTCACCCTTATATTCTTATAGGCATTTGGCAGGAGGAAGTAGCAATGAAAAAAACTATTATAATGAAGTGGAAAGTCCGATAATGTCTTATACAGGAGGTTTGAATGTCCAATATAAAGCAATGGATAGGTTGGTGGTTCAGGCAGGAGTATATTATTCAACTATGGGGCAGTCGATAGATCATATGTCGGTTTATTCAAATAGTGTATATGATCAGGTTGCGGAAGAATATAGGGGTAGGTATATAAATCCATATTTATTGCAAAATTCATCGGGAGATATATTTTTTAATACACCATATGTAATTGTTGATGATAAACTATCGAGAATAGATAATTTAAATGACAACAAAATGACTGCTAATGTTGCCGATCCAATGTTTAGTGATATAGGTGCAAAAATTCAGCAGAATTATAGATATATTGAGGTTCCTGTAGTTGTTCGTTATAAACTTATTGATAAATTAATTGATTTTAATGTAGTGGGAGGAATTGGTGCTAACTTCCTTATAGGGAATGATGTTTATCTGTTACATGCCGATAATAAAGAATTGATTGGAGAAACAGAAGGGCTTAATAAAGTTAATTATAGTGGATGTTTTGGTTTTGGAATTGATTATCCAATAATGAAAAGGATAAGCTTAAGGTTAGAACCATCGATAAGATATTATATAAATCCAATAAGTAATAGTTCTTCGGTTGACTCACATCCGTATTCTTTTGGTATATATACCGGATTTAATTATTCATTCTAATTTTTAGCACTTACTTCAAAAAAATAATCTAATTTTGTAACTTTTATTTGCAAATACATGTTACTACTATAGTAATAACAAACATTTTAATTCTTTCAGAGGAAATGAAAAAGACTTATACATTAATTGCATTTATTTTATTATTGGTTACGGTATTATTATTTACATATTCTCGTCCCGAAAAAACACCTGATGATTTAACATATCAACAAATTTTTCAGAAAAAGTATTCAGTATTTTCATTAAGTATACCGGAAGATTTAAGTTTTGCAGGAGAGGAAGTACCTCTTGATTATTTCGATGTGCGAGAATCATTGGATCAGGAGTTACTTGTCAATACATATTGGCAATCACAGACAGTTTTATTTATTAAACGTGCAAATAAATATTTCCCGGAAATCGAAAAAATATTAAGAGAAAATAATATTCCTGATGATTTCAAATATCTGGTTCTTGCCGAAAGTGAATTAAAAAATGCTGTTTCACCATCTGGAGCTGTAGGCATGTGGCAGTTGCTTAAAGGTACAGCTTCGGATTATGGATTAGAAGTTAACAAAGAAGTAGATGAGAGGTATCATTTTGAAAAATCTACTGAAGTTGCGTGTAAATATTTTAAAAAAGCGTATGATTTATTTGGAAGTTGGACTATGACAGCCGCTTCTTATAATGTGGGAAGAAGAGGTTTAATACGTGAGGTAAACAGGCAGAAGGAAAATGATTATTATAATCTATTGCTAAATAGTGAAACAGGAAGGTATGTTTATCGAATTATGGCAATAAAACTTATTCTGGAAAATCCGAAAGAGTATGGATTCCATGTTAGGAAAGAAGACATGTACTATCCCGCACCAACTTACGAAGTTAAAGTTGATACATCCATTACCGATTTTGCTGATTTTGCACATAAGTTTGGTATAAACTATAAAGTTTTAAAGTATTTTAATCCATGGTTACGAGATTCTTTCTTAACAAATAAATCAAGAAAAACTTATTATATTAGTATCCCAAAAGAAGGTTATAGGAGTTATTCAAAGATCATTGATTATATTGAAATTGACTC
Organism: Bacteroidales bacterium; assembly: GCA_030635365.1. GTDB lineage: Bacteria > Bacteroidota > Bacteroidia > Bacteroidales > UBA12077 > UBA12077. The sequence continues at coordinate 5,151 of DAOVYZ010000151.1, read as the reverse complement.
AATAATTGTTAATGACAAATAAAGATTTTAAAAATTGGATAAGGAAAAAATTGCAGAGCCTGAAGAAACAATTGAAAAAACTTTGGATATTAAAGTTCTGGGAGCAAGAGTTCATAATCTCAGAAATATTGATGTTTCTATTCCCCGAAACAAGCTTACAGTTATTACCGGATTAAGTGGTAGTGGAAAATCGTCACTTGCATTCGATACGATTTATGCAGAAGGCCAAAGGCGTTACATAGAAACACTCTCTTCTTATGCCAGGCAATTTCTTGGTAATATGGAACGTCCGGATGTAGACCAAATTACAGGTTTAAGCCCCGTAATTTCTATCGAACAAAAAACCACAAATAAAAATCCACGGTCTACAGTTGGTACAGTTACAGAAATTTATGATTTTCTGAGGCTCCTTTATGCAAGAGCTTCAGATGCATATTCATATGTAACAGGTGATAAAATGGCAAGGTATACAGATGATCAGATTATTCAATTAATACAAGAGCAGTTTAATAATAAAAATGTAATAATATTAGCACCAATTGTTAAGGGCAGGAAAGGTCATTATCGAGAGTTATTTGAGCAAATCAGGAAAAAAGGATACTTATATGCAAGAGTAAATGGAGAAATAAAGGAACTGGTTCATGGAATGAAACAGGATAGGTATAAAATACATTATATCGAAACAGTTATAGATAAATTGAAAATAACAGAAAAGGATGAGGCCCGATTGAAGAGGACCATTAAAACGGCTCTAGATCATGGTAAGGGAATATTTATGGTTCTGGAGAAGGATACCGATAAACTAAAATATTATAGTAAGAAATTGATGTGCCCTGTTAGTGGCGTATCTTATAATGAACCTGCTCCACATACATTTTCATTCAACTCACCACAAGGAGCTTGTCCCAAGTGTAATGGTTTAGGATATATTAATGAATCTGATATAAGAAAAATAATTCCCGAAACAAAACTAAGTATTAAGAATGGAGGAATAGCACCCTTAGGAAAGTATAAAAATATATTAATATTTTGGCAGTTAGAAGCAATTGCAGCCAAATATAAATTTACACTTGATACTCCAATTAAAAGTATACCTGAAAAAGCGTTGCAAATAATTCTTAACGGTTCTGATGAGTCCTTTAAGTTATTAAATACACCTCTCGGGAAGTCTTCAAATTATCTTCTGAGTTTTGAGGGAATAGTAAATTATATTAATAATTACCTTCAGGAAAAGAATTCAGACAATGGGAAAAGATGGGCAGGCCAGTATGTTAAGAAAACAAAATGCCAGGAATGTAAAGGAGATAGATTAAAAAAAGAATCATTGTATTTTAAAGTTGCTGAAAAAAATATAGCTGAACTGGCTAAAATGGATATTGATGAGCTTTATTCTTGGTTTCAAAATATAGATAAATACCTTTCGGATAAACAAAAGTTAATTGCTCGCGAAGTAATAAAAGAGATTAAAGAAAGGCTTTCGTTTTTATTAGATGTTGGGTTAAATTACTTATCAATAGATAGAACATCGCGTAGTTTATCTGGTGGAGAAAGTCAACGAATACGATTAGCGACACAAGTAGGGTCGAAACTGGTGAACGTATTGTATATACTTGATGAACCTAGCATTGGTTTACATCAACGGGACAATCTAAAACTTATTAATTCATTAAAACAACTACGGGATACTGGTAATTCAATAATAGTAGTTGAACATGATAAAGAAATGATAATGTCGGCAGATCATGTTATAGACCTGGGGCCAAGAGCGGGAAAGCATGGAGGCAAGATTGTTGCTGAAGGAGAGCCAAAATCAATTTTACAAACCTGTTCATTAACGGCAGAGTATTTAAATAATAAAAAGAAAATTGAGATTCCTAAACTAAGAAGAAAGGGAAATGGAAAAGAAATAGTTCTGTCAGGTGCAAAAGGGCATAACCTGAAAGATATTACGGTAAATCTCCCGTTAGGAAAATTTATTTGTGTTACAGGTGTTTCGGGTAGTGGAAAATCATCACTTATTAATGAAACACTGCACCCAATTCTTAGCAAACATTTTTATCGGAGTAATAAACAAGCATTAGATTATGAATCAATTGATGGAATAAAAAATATAGATAAAGTTATTGAGGTGGATCAATCTCCATTAGGAAGGACTCCAAGGTCAAATCCGGTTACATATACCGGTGTATTTTCAGATATAAGAAAGTTATTTGAGCAAATACCAGAAGCCAAAATAAGAGGGTATAAAGCGGGTAGGTTTTCTTTTAATGTTAAAGGAGGAAGATGCGAAACATGCCAGGGAGCAGGAGTTCAAACTATTGAAATGAATTTTTTACCGGATGTATATGTACACTGTAAAGATTGTAATGGCAGGCGTTATAATAGAGAAACTCTTGAGGTTAAGTTTAAGGGTAAATCTATTAGTGATATATTGGATATGACAATAAATCAGGCAGTAGATTTCTTTGACCAGGTATCATCTATTAAACAAAAATTAAAAACTTTACAGGGTGTTGGCTTAGGTTATATAACTTTAGGCCAACCTTCAACAACATTATCAGGGGGAGAATCACAAAGAGTTAAACTGGCTGCAGAATTGGCAAAAAGAAATACTGGTAACACACTCTATATTTTGGATGAACCAACAACAGGCTTGCATTTTGAAGATATTAGGGTTTTGCTCAGTGTTTTGAATAACTTGGTTGAAAAAGGAAATACTGTTATTGTGATTGAGCACAATATGGATGTTATTAAAATGGCAGACCATATTATTGATTTAGGTAGGGAAGGTGGTGCAAAAGGAGGAGAGTTGCTATGTGTTGGAACGCCGGAAGAAATTATTAAAAATAGCAAAAGTTATACAGCGCAATATTTAAAGAAGGAATTACAGTAAAGTTTTATAAAAAGCTTATTTTAGCTTACTTTATTTTAATAAGAAAATTAAATTTTTTTATATGACAAACGAAGAATTAATAAAAAATGCATTTGATAATAAAGATTGGAACGAAATACAAACTTCTGATTCTTGGTCTATTTTTAAAATTATTGCTGAATTTGTGGAGGGGTTTTCAAAATTGTCTAAAATAGGGCCTTGTGTTTCAATATTTGGATCGGCAAGGACGAAACCTGATAATAAATATTTTAAGTTAGCAGAAGATATAGCGTATAAGTTGACTCAACATGGGTATGGTGTAATTACAGGCGGAGGCCCCGGGATTATGGAAGCAGGTAATATGGGAGCAAAAAAAGGGAATGGAAAATCAGTAGGGCTTAATATAGATTTACCATTTGAGCAATCGGGAAATATATTTATTGATCCTGATAAACTAATAAGTTTTGAGCATTTTTTTGTACGAAAAGTGATGTTTGTAAAATATGCTCAGGGATTTATAGTATTACCCGGTGGCTTTGGAACTTTTGATGAACTTTTTGAAGCTATAACACTTATTCAAACTGAAAAAATAGGAAGCTTCCCAATAGTTTTAGTTGGGAGATCTTATTGGAAGGGTTTATTTGATTGGATTAAAGAAGTTGTTTTAGTGGAAGAAAAAAACATTGATGAAGAGGATCTTGATTTGATACATATGGTTGATACAGCAGATGAAGCTGTTGATAAAATAAATGAATTTTATTCTAAATACTTATTGAGTCCCAATTTTTAATTTATTATTTTTACCATAATAGTTAAATTATTAACAAAAGAGCGAAATTATTAACAATTGTTAATAACTATTATTGATATTTTGTTATTATTGTATTAAATAGCTATTTTTATTGAGTTTTAGTCACTTTTAATACTATATCATGATAAAACATTTATTGCTTCTTATAAATATGTTTGTCTTGTTGGTGCTCAATACCATCTTTTCAGATGTGACAGTAAATATGAGTACTCCGGGACAGGTAGAAGCAGGAAATGAAATTAATGTTGAAATTACATTAGATAAATCGGATTTTGATAGTTTTGCAAGATTTCAACAGGAAATTCCTGCAGGTTTAACTCCTATCCCTGTAAATACTGCTAGTGCTGATTTTAGTTTTAAAGATCAAAAAGTCAAGTTTATATGGCTGAAATTGCCAGCAGAGCAAGAAATAACAATTTCTTATAAATTAAAGGTTGACCAAAGATTGAAAGGTAATTTTAGTTTAACAGGAGTATTTTCATATATAGCAAGCAACGAGCGAAAGTCAGTTAATGTAGCTGCAAAAAATATTGTTATAAATCCTTCATCAACAATTGACCCAAATCTGATAGTTGATATAAAAGATTTTAAAAACCTGGCGACACCTATACAAGAGACAAAACCTGGTATAGATCAGGTAAAATGTATCAGGCAAATTCCATATGCTGCTGGTGAAGGGAGCAATGAGTACATAGTCAATTTATTAGTAAATAAAGGAAATAAGGAAAAATTTGCAAAGATCCAGGAAACAGTACCTGATGGCTTTAGTGCTGTTAGTGTAGAAACTAAGAATGCTATTTTTACTTTTAAAGAACAAACGGTTAAATTACTTTGGATGAATTTGCCTGCAGACTCTTATTTTGTTGTTTCTTATAAATTAGTTCCGGATGAAGGTGTTGCGGAAAAGCCAAACCTTGATGGTAGTTTTTCATATATAGAAAATGATAATACTTTAAGCATAAATATTATAGAAAAAGATGTTGATTTAGATAATAAATCCAGTGATAACTTAATAGCGGTAATTTCTTCTTTAGGAGAAACTATTTCTACCACACCGGTTTCATATACTCAGCCACAAGACTATTCCGGAAAGGTTAAAATTGAGATTGCTGAAAGCGCATTGAAGCTAATACAGGAAAATTCTAAATTAACAAGTATGCTGGAACCGGAGTCGGGTATTTATTATAGAGTTCAAATAGCAGCGGGGCATAGGCCTATTAATATAGACAGGTATTTCAAGAAGTATAATTTGGATAAAGAGATTCGTTCAGAGTTTCATGAAGGATGGAGAAAATATTCTGTTGGTTCATTTTATGTTTACAAAGGAGCACGAGATTACAGAGTTCATATCTGGAATACAACAACTATTGATGATGCATTTGTTTCGGCATATAACGAAGGAAGCCGTGTTACTGTGCAAGAGGCCCTTATGATAACAAATCATGAATGGTATCGCTAATTTAAATTG
>DAOVYZ010000101.1 GCA_030635365.1 Bacteroidales bacterium | reverse complement strand
AAGAAAAGAAAAAGAAAAAAGGTATTTAGGGGATGAGCGAAACAAGAAAAACAATGAAATAGGAAGGCTAAAAAGGAAAGAAAAAGGATTGAGAGAAAAAATACGGGAAAATGAAAGAATTAAAAAACAGCTGGAAAATGAAATTGCGGAATTAGTAGCTCGTGAAGCAGCAGCCAATGAGACTCATAAGACACTGACAGTAAGAGAAGAAGTAACATCGAGAAAATTTAAGGGGCAAAAAGGGAAATTAAGGTGGCCTATAAATGGAGGAGTAGTATTGAGAGAATATGGAGAACACCAACATCCGGTTATTAAAGGAGTGAAAATAAAAAACGAAGGAATTGATGTTGGTGTATCAAAAGACGTAAGAGTTAAGGCAATTTATGAGGGTGAAGTAAAAAAGGTTATAGCGGTACCGGGAGCAAATATGGCTGTAATTATAAGGCACGGTCATTATTTAAGTTTATATTCAAATATAGTTAACGTTACAGTTAAACCCGGGGATGTTGTTGGTGATGGACATTATCTTGGAGATGTTTATGTGTCGCAAAACGGGGACAATAATTCGGTGTTACATCTAAGAATATATGAGGAAATGGAAGTCCTTAATCCAAAATTTTGGTTGAGAAAAAAATAAAGGCAACCTCTAATACAAAAAGACAAATTTTGGAAAATATAAACATAAAAATGTAACAAATTGTTATTATAATAGTATACACGGGTAATTATTAGAACTAAAAGGTTGATACCGTGCAAACAACAATATTAAAAATGGAAAAGAGTATTTTTATAAAATCAAAAATTGAGAATATAAATAAAGTAGAAAAATTGGTTGATGAAATTTCAGAGGAAGCAAAAATTAACTCAGAGATTTATGGCAAAATGTTAATAGCTACAGTAGAGGCTGTAAATAATGCTATTGTGCATGGGAATAAGGAAGATGATAAAAAAATGGTGAAGGTAGAAATTGAAATAGGAGTTGAGGATAACAAGGTATGCATATTTATTGAGGACGAGGGGCCAGGTTTTAATTTTTACGATGTTCCGGATCCTACAACTCCTGAGAATATAGAAAACATACACGGCCGAGGGGTTTACTTAATGAAACATTTAGCTGATGAGGTTATTTTCCATGGAAATGGAAGCAAGGTGGAAATAAAATTCAATATATAAATGCCGATATGTTTTTTTAATGAAGGCATAGAATATAATCTAAAGGAAAAAAACAGATTAAAAAGGTGGATTAGGGGAGTTATTGAAAAAGAAAAAATGCAAATAGGACAAGTAAATATTATATTTACTACAAATAACAAAATACTACAGATTAACAAAGAATACCTTTCGCACGATTATTACACCGACATTATTACTTTTAATTATTGTGATAAAGAAATCGTTAATGGAGATATCTATATTAGCTTAGATACTGTGAGAAACAATTCTGCATATTACGGTGTTAAAATGATAGAGGAATTATATAGAGTAATAATTCATGGGATACTTCACCTAATTGGTTATAATGATCAGAATAAAGGTGAAAGTGTTATAATGAGAGAAAAAGAAACCTATTATTTAGAAAGATTGAAAAATCTTTTATAATTTTCCGAAAATTTAGCGATTAACATGATACCGGAATATGATATTATTGTGGTTGGTGGAGGGCATGCGGGGTGCGAAGCTGCTGCTGCTGCTGCCAATATGGGTTCAAAAACTCTACTAATTACTATGGACATGACAAAATATGCACAGATGTCATGTAATCCTGCGATGGGAGGAATTGCAAAAGGGCAAATAATAAAAGAAATTGATGCGTTAGGAGGGTATTCGGCTGTAGTAACGGACAAAAGCATGATACAATTTCGCATGTTGAATCGTTCAAAAGGGCCGGCTATGTGGAGCCCGAGAGCTCAATGTGATAGAATGGTATTTTCATTAGAGTGGAGGAATATTTTAGAAAACACAGATAATTTGGACTTATGGCAAGACTTGGTAACGGAACTGATTATTGCGAAAAATAATGTAAAGGGTGTAATAACAAAACTCGGAATAAAATTCAAAGCCAAAACAGTTATTTTAACAAATGGCACTTTCTTAAATGGTTTAATGCATGTAGGAAGACAACAGGTAGAAGGAGGAAGAGCCGGAGAGGGTTCCTCAAAAGGAATTTCAGAACAGTTATCAGAACATGGATTTGAGGTGGGAAGAATGAAAACAGGCACACCAGCCAGAATAGATGCTCGTAGCATTGATTTTAGCAAGGTACAGGAGCAAAAGGGTGACAAAGAAGGTGGTCAATTTTCTTTTATGAATCATGAGTTCGTTATAAATAATAACAAAAGTTGTTTTATAACTTATACAGACAGGGAAGTCCATAAAATATTAGAAACAGGATTTAAAGAATCACCATTGTTTAATGGAACAATTAATGGGGTTGGTCCAAGGTATTGTCCGAGTATAGAGGATAAAATTGTAACTTTTGCTGAAAAAGACAGCCATCAATTATTCCTGGAACCGGAAGGGCGTACCACAAACGAGTATTATATAAATGGCTTTTCATCGTCATTACCCTGGGAGGTGCAATTGGAAGCATTAAAAAAGATTCCCGGTTTAGAAAATGTAAAAATATACAGGCCGGGATATGCTATTGAATATGATTATTATCCTCCAACTCAATTAACACATACTTTGGAAACAAAAAGTATAGGAAGTTTATATTTTGCAGGACAAATAAATGGAACTACGGGTTATGAGGAAGCTGCGGCACAAGGATTAATAGCCGGAATAAATGCTAGTCGGAAAACATCGAAACAGGAAGAATTTATATTAAATAGGGATCAGGCTTATATAGGTGTTTTAATAGACGACCTTGTAACAAAGGGAGTAGATGAACCATATAGAATGTTTACTTCAAGGGCTGAATATAGAATATTGTTGAGGCAAGACAATGCCGACTTAAGATTAACCGAGCTATCATATAGAATGGGTTTGGCTAAAGAGGAACGATTTAATCTTCTTAAAGAAAAAATTAAGGATAGGGACAAAATAATTAAGTTTATAAAGGAGCATAGTATTTCCCCTGAAGAAATTAATAAGTATTTAGAGAAGGTAAAAACGACTCCACTACGACAAAAGAAGAAGCTTGTAGATGTTGTATTACGTCCACAGGTTAAGCTAAAAGAAATTATTGAAACGGTAAAAGAATTGAAAGAAATTACTGACAACATAAAGTGCAAAAAAGAGGAAATAATCGAGTCAGCAGAAGTGTTATTGAAATACTCTGGATATATTGAAAGAGAACAGCAGGTAGCAGAGAAATTGAAGAGGTTAGAGCATATTAAAATCAAGAAAAGCTTTGATTATGACAGCATATCTTCATTATCTACGGAGGGAAGGCAAAAGCTAAAAAAGATTTTGCCAAAAAGTATTGGGCAAGCAGCAAGAATAAGTGGCGTGTCACCTTCAGACATAAGTGTATTGTTAGTGTATTTGGGAAGATAGCTTTATAAATGTTCCACGTGGAACAAAAATATATTATGAACAACAAATATATTATTTCGGGTAAAATTGTGGATGTTGTCCAAAGAAGTGTTTTTAATGGCAATATTCAAGTTGTAAATGGCAGGATTGCAAATATTGAAAAAAGCAAAGTCGAATATGAACAATATATTTTGCCGGGGCTTATTGATTCGCATGTCCATATAGAAAGCTCAATGCTTATCCCCACAAATTTTGCCAGGGCAGCTGTTGTCCATGGTACGGTAGCCTCTGTTTCGGATCCTCACGAAATTGCTAATGTGATGGGATTGAAAGGTGTGGAATTTATGATAGAAAACAGCAAAAAAACACCATTCAAATTTTATTTTGGCGCACCATCTTGTGTGCCGGCAACGTCATATGAAACCTCCGGTGCAAAAATAACTTCTGGCGATATTAAAGAATTAATGAAGCATTCAGATATTTATTATTTAGCAGAAATGATGAATTTTCCAGGAGTAATATATGAAGACACGGAAGTTTTAAAAAAAATAGAACATGCTAGAAAAACGGGAAAACCAATAGATGGCCATGCCCCGGGCTTAAAACCTGGTCAAATAGCAAAATATGCTTCCCAGGGGATAACTACCGACCATGAATGTACTACAGTTAAAGAAGCTATCAGCAAAATTAAAAGAGGAATTAAAATTCAAATTCGAGAAGGAAGTGCTGCAAAAAATTTTGAGAATTTATTTTCATTGATAGAAGAATATCCAAAAAAAATAATGTTTTGTACAGATGATTGCCATCCTGATGATTTGATGAAAGGTCACATAAATATAATAATTAGGAGGGCATTAAATAAAGGAGCTAACGTATTTGACGTTCTTGCAGCAGCTACAAAAAATCCAAAAGAACATTACAATTTGAATACAGGATTATTACAAGTTGGTGATCCTGCCGATTTTATTATTGTAGATAATTTGACCGGCTTTAATGTTCGTAAAACATATATTGACGGGATTTTAACATTTGATAATGGAGAGGTTTTATTAGAAAAACATACAGAAAAAGCAATTAATAATTTTAATTGTTCACCTTTAAAAATTAGTGATATTTTAGTTCCTATTCAGGGAAACAAAATCCAGGTAATAATTGCTAAAGACGGCGATTTATTAACCGGAAAGGAATTAACTAAGCCCACAGTTGTAAAAGGGTTTGTTGTTAGTGATGTAGATAGGGATATTCTTAAGATTGTAGTTGTAAATCGTTATAAGGAATCAGATCCCCAGGTTGGGTTTATAAAAAACTTTAATCTTAAAAAGGGTGCAATGGCAGGAAGTATTGCTCACGATAGTCATAACATTATTGCGATTGGAACAAATGACAGGGATATAATAAATGCTATTAACAGGGTGATTGAAAATAAGGGAGGAATTGTGGCATGTTCCGGTAAGATCTATAAAGATTTGAAATTAGATGTTGCGGGTTTAATGTCCACAGCAGAAGCTAAAGAAGTAGCGAAAAAATATCACGAAATACATTCAATGGCGAAAAAATATGGATCAACATTAACAGCTCCATTCATGACAATGGCTTTTATGGCTTTATTAGTAATTCCGGAATTAAAAATAGGAGATAAAGGCTTATTTGATGTATCTAAATTCAATTTTACTTCATTGTTTGTAGAATAATAATGCAAGAAATACAAAAAGAAAAATTCAAGCCCGTTCTTTCAGTACTCCCGGATAGCCCGGGAGTATATCAGTTTTATAATTACAAAGGTGATATAATTTATGTAGGTAAGGCAAAAAACCTTAAGAAAAGAGTATCATCATATTTTAATAGAGATTATTATGAAAACAATAAACTTAAAGTACTCGTTAGTAAAATTGAACGTATTGAGTATATTGTTGTTCAGACAGAATCTGATGCGTTATTGTTAGAGAATAATCTTATAAAGAAATATCATCCGCGTTATAATGTAATGCTAAAGGATGATAAAACCTATCCTTGGATTTGCATAAAGAACGAACATTTCCCACGAGTTTTTTACACCAGGAATGTAATAAATGATGGGTCGAAATACTTTGGCCCATATACATCAGTGCATATGGTAAAGATTATGATAGATTTAATTCGACAGCTTTATCCATTGCGTAATTGCAGTTTGAATCTTTCGCAAGAAAACATACAAAAGAAAAAATATAAAACTTGCTTGGAATACCATGTTGGAAACTGCTTAGGCCCTTGTGTGGGACTGCAAACCGAAGTAGATTATAACAAATCTATAGATCACATTTATAAGATTTTAAAGGGGAACATCCAGGAAGTAATTGTTTATTTAAATGAGTTAATGGCAGATTATTCAACTAAGTTTAAATTTGAAGAAGCACAATTGATAAAAGATAAGATTGAGGTTTTAGAAAAATATAAAAGTAAATCAACAGTTGTGAGCCCAAGCTTAAATAATGTTGATGTGTTTAACATATTAGATGATAATAATTTTGCATACGTTAACTTTTTAAAAGTTATTGAAGGAAGAATTGTTCAAGCCCATACTTTAGAGCTAAAGAAAAAGCTTGATGAAAAGCAGGAAGATTTATTATTAATGGCAATTGTAGAAATTCGAGAAAGGCTAAAAAGTACTGCTAACGAAATAATTACTTCGGTTAGAGTAAAATTAGGGAATACAAAAATTACAGTCCCGGTTCGTGGCGATAAAAAATCTTTGTTGGAACTTTCAGAGAGGAATTTAAAATATTATCGACTGGAAAAACAAAAAAAATCAGAAAAGAAAAAAGAGAAACATTCTGGTAAGCGCTTGTTAGAAACAATAAAGAAAGATTTGAATTTATCTGTATTGCCTGAGCATATTGAATGCTTTGACAATTCAAATATACAAGGAACAAATCCAGTGGCGGCTTGTGTTGTGTTTAAAAATGCAAAACCCAGCAAAAAGGATTATAGGCATTACAATATTAAAACTGTAGAGGGGCCAGATGATTATGCATCAATGGAAGAGGTTGTTTATAGAAGATATAAACGACTGCAGGATGAAAACAAAAGCCTGCCACAACTTATTGTTATCGATGGTGGAAAAGGGCAATTAAATTCAGCATTAAAAAGCTTAAGGCGATTAAATATTCGAGAAAATATTACTATTATTGGAATTGCTAAACGGTTAGAAGAAATTTTTTATCCTAACGATTCTATACCATTATATTTGGATAAGAATTCGGAATCATTAAAAGTAATTCAACATATCAGAAATGAGGCCCATCGATTTGGAATCAAATTTCATCGTGATAAAAGATCCGGGAATTTTATTAAAAGTGAGTTGGATAACATTCCGGGAATTGGGTCAAAAACAATAGAATTTCTTTTAACAAAATATAAAACCATAAAAAAAATTCGCTCATTAAGTTTAGATGAAATCTCAAGCGAAATTGGAAATACTAAAGCAACATTACTACAGGAATATCTTAATTCTCAGTAATACAGTTATTTGTGTGATTATTTGGGAATATGATTTTTTCTATTTTATTAGTGAAATAACACTTTAGTTAATATGGTATAAGTTGTTTGTTAATATTACTTTAAAAATGTAATATTGACTTTTTGTTGGTTTTTTAACCGTTATTTATATTTACCCTAACAATGCCCCCACGATAAGACTATATAATAGGGGTTAAATAATTGATAAATTCTAAAAAAAGAATAAGGTATTCATTAATTCAATTATCTTTGCAGCAAATTTGCAAAATCGCTCATTATGGTTGTTAGGAATACTACAATAGATTTTTTTTCTGCTGTTAAAATTTCTACAATACAGGATACTACCAGGACTAGAAAGGATTCTCTTTTAAATTTAGATAAAGATTCTTTTTTAATAAATAAAAACGAGGAAGGCTTAATTAATGTTGGTACTGTACGTCAATTTAATCTGGAAGCAATTGATTCGATTCTAAGAAGAACAGAAGAGCGTGATGCACAAATTAGTAAAGATACTATAAGAGATACAGTTGTTTATCGCCCAAGATATAGGAGAAAAATAGATACTGCGGAACTTTTATATAAACAGTTTGGAATAGCCGAATTCCCCATTAAAGAAAATCTAGATCAAGACCCATTTAATCAAAATGTTTTATACAATTTTCAATCTGTAAAGCCGGCAGAAAAAAAAGTAAAACAAAATGTATTTATTGAAACTGAGACTTCAAATATATCAGAAAGCATTAGTTATACAGGTCAAAGAGAAAATAAAATAAAGCCCCAATTTATTTCAAATAGGATCCAGTTTGACTGGATAACAATACTTTTAATAGTTTCGCTTTTACTTATAGGCTGGGTACGGTTATTTAATAAAAAATATTTGGTTTCCTTAATAAAATCAACAGTTCTATATAAAGAATCTAATACCCTTTATAGGGAGAAAAATTCTGTAATGGTGAAAGCATCATTTCTAATAAATGTTTTGTTTATAAGTAATATATCAGTATTTGGTTTGCAATTAAAACATTTTTATAATTTTTCTTTTGAAGGTTTGGATGATTACTTATTGTATTTTATTCTATTTGCTTCATTTATTGGACTTAATGTTTTCAGATTCATAACATCTTCATCTATTGGTTATTTATTTTTAAAACAAAAAATATTTTTAGAATACATCCATAATGTTAACATTTTTACAAAAAATACAGGATTGTTTCTGTTTCCTGTCATTGTTGTCATGCAATTCTTACCTTATGATAACCTTGATTTTATTATCTATACAGGAATTGCTATTGTAATTATATTGTATTTATTCCAGCTAATAAGGTGTTTTCAAATAATTATTCGAAAGAATCTTTCTATATTCTTTATGATTTTGTATCTTTGTGCTTTCGAATTTGCACCCTTTTTGGTTATATACAAAATGTTATTATCTCAATAATAATGTGAGATTAAAAGATTTTGTTAGAAAGTAAAATTCAAAAATATTTACATGAAAATAAAAAGGATTTTAATATCACAACCAGAACCAAAAAACGATAAATCTCCGTATTCAGAATTAGCAGAAAAGAATGGACTCAAAATTGATTTTAGGCCGTTTATTAAGATTGATGGGGTTTCTGTAAAAGAATTTAGGCAATCAAGGATTGATATTCTTGCTCATGGCAGTGTTATTTTTACAAGCAGAACCGCTGTTGACAATTATTTCAGAATTGCTGAAGAATTGAGGCTGGTAATTCCTGACACAATGAAATATTTTTGTATATCGGAGGCTACAGCATTCTATTTGCAGAAATATATCGTTTACCGCAAAAGAAAAATATTTTATAGCAACGGGACTTTTGCGAATTTGATGGAAATGATTAAAAAACACAAAACCGAAAAGTTTTTAACTCCATTATCGGATACTCATAAAGAGGAAATACCGAAAAAACTAGAACAAGCAAAAATTAATTATACAAAAACCATAATGTATAAAACCGTAAGTGCAGACTTATCGGATTTATCAGATGTAAATTATGACATGCTTGTATTTTATAGTCCTTCAGGAATTAAATCATTAATAGATAATTTCCCTGATTTTAAACAGAATAATACCCAAATAGCAACCTTCGGCCCGAAAACGGCAAAAGCTGTTAAAAATGCCGGGTTAAAAGTTAATATTAAAGCCCCAACAAAAGAAGCACCATCAATGACAATGGCAATTGATCAGTTTATAGTTGAAAACAGTAAGAAGAAAAAATAAAAGAGTGTTTTTATATATTTAAAGGGAAAGCATTTGCTTT
>DAOVYZ010000207.1 GCA_030635365.1 Bacteroidales bacterium | reverse complement strand
GTGGCGAAAAAATATAATGCCACTAAGGCTCAAAGACTCAAAATTTCACAAAGAACTACAATATCTAATATCAGAGCCATCACAAATTATAATAATCAATAATCAAACTGATTGTTTTGGATTTAAATTATTGATTAATTAGATATTACCTGCCCGATCCGGCAGACGGGTTTGTTATTTGTGTTTTGAAGTTTGAGATTTTTAAAATTCTATACCAATATTTTTGAAACCTTTTATATTAATTTCTATTTTTTGTCATGTACCAAGAAATTCCATAATTTGACTTATTTTCACTCATTGATTAAAATTCAAAGTGTTTGTTAACCTGCATTATTATTCCTCTCATGACTGAAAGGAATAATTTTCCGGGTTAATAAAGTAATCAATATAAAAATTTAAATAAGCCAGTTTTTTATTCATAAGAATAATTATAAATTTGAGAAATTAACAATTAAGCATAAATACTAAATAAAATAATCAATAAATCATGAAAAAAACTTTATTAATGGTACTGGTAGTAGGCTTAGCCCTATTCTCATGTACTCAAAAAACGACAGAAATGGAAAATCCGTTATTAAACAAATTTGAAACACCACAAGGGGTTCCTCCATTTGAGCAAATTAAGGTTGAACATTTTGTTCCTGCATTTCTGGAAGCAATAAAAGTGCATAACAAAGAAATTGAGGCAATTGTAAATAACCCTGAAGCACCAACTTTCAAAAATACTGTTGAAGCCTTGGAATATAGTGGAAGCCTGTTATCACAAGTTTCTTCGGTATTTTATAATATGCTTGGTTCTGTTAAAACAGACGAAATGCAAACAGCAGCCAAAGAAATAGCTCCATTAGATTCGAAGCACGAAGATGATATTTCTTTAAATGCAGGATTATTTAAGAAGGTCAAAGCAATTTATGAAACAAAAGGCGAATTAGAGCTTACGCTTGAGCAAAAAAGGCTTTTAGAAGTAACATATAAAGATTTTGAAAGAGGTGGGGCAAACCTCACTGATGATAAAAAAGAGAGATTAAGAGCTATAAATGGAGAATTATCATTACTAACATTGAAATTTGGAGATAATATATTGGCAGAAACCAATAACTATAAATTAGTAATTGAAAAGGAAGAAGATTTAGCAGGTTTACCAAAATCAGTCAAACAAGCAGCTGCAGAGGTTGCAACAGAAAAAGGGCTTGAAGGTAAATGGATATTTACAACACACAAGCCAAGCTTACTGCCATTCCTTACGTATGCTGATAATCGAAAATTAAGAGAAGAATTGCATAAAGCATATATCATGCGTGGCGATAATAATAATGAATTTGATAACAAAAAAACATTATCAAGAATAGTTGCTTTGCGAGTTGAAAAAGCTAATCTGTTTGGATTCAAGAACCATGCCGAGTATGTTTTAGACGTAAATATGGCTAAAACCCCCGAAACGGTATTTGAATTTTTAAATAAGGTTTGGAATGCAACACTTCCAATTGTAAAAGCCGATGCTGTGGAATTACAGAAATTGATTGATAGAGAAGGAGGTAATTTTAAATTGGCACATTGGGATTGGTGGTATTATGCTGAAAAATTGCGCAAGGCAAAATATGATCTTGATGAAGAAATGTTACGTCCATACTTTGAAAAAAACAATGTTAGAAATGGAGCTTTTGAAGTAGCGACAAAATTGTGGGGTATAAAATTTAAAGAGAGAACAGATGTTCCTAAATATCATAAAGATGTTGAAGTATTTGAGGTACAAAACCCAGATGGATCATTCTTAGGTATACTTTATATGGACTGGTTCCCGCGTGCAACAAAAGATGGTGGTGCATGGATGGATGCATACAGAAAGCAATCGGAAAATATTGACCCAATAATAACTACAAATTTTAACTTTACAGCACCGGCCGGAGATAAGCCTGCACTTTTATCGTTAGATGAAGTTTCTACAACATTTCATGAGTTTGGGCATGCATTACATGGATTATTCTCAAAATGTAAATATAATTCACTCTCGGGAACTTCAGTTGCAAGAGATTTTGTTGAGTTACCTTCTCAAATTATGGAAAACTGGGCAGCAGAACCTGAAGTAATGAAATTGTATGCAAAACATTACGAAACTGGAGAAATTATTCCACAAGAGTTAATTGATAAAATGACAAAGAGTGGATTATTTAACAAAGGATTTACTGTATTAGAATATACTGCTGCTGCATTACTTGATATGCGTTGGCATACATTAAATGAAGCTATAGAAAAAGATGCAAACGAATTTGAAAATGCAATTATGGCTGAAATGGGAATGATTGAAGAGATCGTTGTTCGTTACCGTAGTCCATTTTTTAAGCATATATTCGAAGGTGGATACTCTTCAGGATACTATAGTTACCAATGGGCGCAGGTATTGGATGCTGATGCGTTTAGTGTATTCAAAGAAAAAGGCCTATTTGATCAGGAAACGGCTGCATCATTTCGCGACAATATACTAGCCAGGGGAGGAACTGAGCCTGAGATGGATTTGTATAAAAAATACAGAGGTATGGAACCTCAATTGGATGCGTTTTTGGAAAGGAATGGATTGAAATAAAATAAATAAACTATTTGAGTAAAAAAGAGAGTTATTTAG
Source organism: Bacteroidales bacterium (assembly GCA_030635365.1). Lineage (GTDB taxonomy): Bacteria > Bacteroidota > Bacteroidia > Bacteroidales > UBA12077 > UBA12077. The sequence continues at coordinate 3,892 of DAOVYZ010000207.1, read as the reverse complement.
CTCTCTTTTTTTATTGCCGAAATTTGTTACAATCTGTTACAAAACAATGAAACTCCTGTTACATTGATATTATTTCTTTGCTTCAGAAATTAAAATGAAGCAAATGAATAAATATAATTTAACATTGGGAATATTATTAGTAGTAAATAGTATTTCATATTCACAAGAAATAGATTTAGATTCCTGTATAAATTTCGCATTTCAAAACAGCCCTTATCTTAAGGCAAAGAGACAAAATATTAAGATAAGCAATCAGAACTTTATAATCAATAAACATAAATATTTACCAACCGTCAAAGCTTCGGCAAATTATACCATTACCGATCAGTATAATGATTTTGATAAATATACTTCATTATTTGCCGGTATAGAAGTTGCCCAATCTATATGGCAAAATGGAAAGTTGAGGGCCTTAATTAAGCAGTCAGAAATTAGTTATCAAATGGAAGAAACCCAATTTGCAATTGAAAAATTGGACTTAGAATTTACGATTAAAAGCCAATATATAAACTTACTTAAACAACAACATTTAGAAAAACTTTCAAAAGAAATACAAGAAAGAATTTCAGTTAATGTAGAATCAGCTAAAGAACTTTACAAGGTCGGTATCACAAGGCAATCAGATATTTTGAAAGCTGAAACAGAACTCTCGAATGCAATTTTGGTTGTACTCCGAAACATAACTGAACAGAAAATAGCAGAGCGTAATTTGATAAAAATTATGGGTGCTAATTTAAATCAAGGGCTTTGGATAGTAAATACGTTAAAAAATATTGAATACGCATATACAAATCAGAATCTTGATTTTTTTTACCAAAAAGCGAATAGGAACCTTCCTGAATTAATACTAGCTGCTCAGTCCATTATAAATCAAGATTATGCAATAAAATATGAGAAAAAGGCAAATAGGCTGGATCTGGGACTAAATGCCGGTTATTCATGGCTAGATACCCCACAGCAAGAAAACACCGGGTATGGCTATGGTGGCTTATTCTTAAACTTTACAATTTTTGATAGGAATGAACGCAAGAGCCGCATAGCTAAAGAAACCATCAGGCGCGAACAGCTTGAATATGAAAAGCAAGAACTACAACAAATTATAAAACTTGAAATACAGGAAGCATATTTAATTCTACTTGAAGCAAAACAACAAATTGTGAATTCATTGCAACAACTTGAGAACTCAACAAAAAATTTAAAAATAGTTCGTGGAGAATATAAGGAAGGTATTAGTTCTATGCTTGAATTGCTAGATGCAGAAAATGCTGATTTTGAAGCGAATCAGAATTATATAAATTCTTTGGCTCTTTATCATTTAGCAATGGCTGCAATTGAAAGAAAATCAGGGATTACTAAATTTTAGTAATTATTATAAAGAACATATTAATATAAAAGAGATGAAAAAAATTACAATTAAAATACTTGGCGTAGCAGGCATTATAGGTATTGGAATAATGATATTTGCCTTTATTTCAAGTAGTGAAAATGAAATAGAAAATATTTCTTGGGAGACTCAAAAGTTGGGGCGTAGTGATATAAGTAGATCAGTCTTAGCAACTGGTATAATCAAACCACAGGTTGGTGCAGAAGTACGTATCGGGTCAAGAGCATCAGGAACAGTCACTAATTTATATGTAAATATTGGTGATTATGTAACTCAAGGGCAATTATTAGCCGAATTAGATGATGCCGAATTAAAAGCACAATACGATAAAATTAAGGCAGATTTGAATAACGCAGAAGTGAGCTCAAAATATGCAGAAATAGAACTTCAACGGATGAAAAGCTTAAAGTCGAAAGAGTTTGCCTCTCAGCAGGCACTGGATAATGCACAAAAATTATGTGACCTGGCAAAGTCTAAAGTAATACAAGAAGAGGCTAGTCTTGATTATGCAAATATCCAATTAGGGTACTCTCGAATTCATGCTTCCATTTCAGGTGTTATCGGATCGGTGTCAACACAAAAGGGAGAGACGGTTTCATCAACAATTTCGTCTCCAACATTTGTAACCATCATAGATCTCGATAGGCTTGAAATTTGGGCTTATGTGGATGAAACTGATATTGGAAGAATTGAAGAAGGCCAAAAAGCGATATTTACCGTTGACACCTATAATGATGTTGAATTTACTGGTAAAATAACAGCTATTTATCCACAAGCTGAAATTCAAAATAACGTAGTAAACTATATCGTAATTATAAAATTTGACTCACAAGAGGGAAAAATACTTCGTCCTGAAATGACTGTATCGGTAAATATATTTATGGAAACCCGTGAAGATGTATTGACCGTTCCAGCTAAGGCAATAATAAGAGAGAATGGAAAGAAATATGTGTACGTTTTGCAAAATAATCAACCAGTAAAAAGAGAAGTTGAAGTTGGTGTACAAGGAAGATTCAAAACTGAGATTATAAAAGGAATAAATGAAAATGAAATTTTAATATTAAATAATGTACAAAAACTCAGTGTCAGATAAGAAAATATCAATAATGAGGCTTTCGCAGTTTTGAAAATCAGGAGTTTACTAGTGTAATCGACTGGTTTCAAAACAAGAGTAACGAAATTATTGGTGTTTTCTTGCTGAGACTAATAAAAACTAGAAATTATGATTCAACTAAAAAATGTATCACGAATTTATGATAAGGAAGGACAAAGGCAGGTTTCGGCATTGGATGAGGTAAACATTTCAATAGTAAAAGGGGAGTTTGTTGCTATTATCGGAGCATCCGGTTCGGGGAAATCAACCATGATGAACATTATGGGATTGCTCGACCGCCCATCTGAAGGAGCTTACTATCTCGAAAACAAGGAGGTAAACGAACTTAGTGATGGGAAATTGGCTGAAATACGAAATAAAAAAATTGGATTTGTGTTTCAATCTTTTAATCTGTTACCAAAAACATCAGCAATTGAAAATGTTGAATTGCCACTAATCTATTCTGACAGAAAAGAAACAAAAGGTTTGGCTGTTGAAGCTCTTAAGAAAGTAGGCTTAGGAGAACGATTATCTCATAAGCCAAATGAGTTATCGGGAGGAGAACAACAAAGGGTTGCTATAGCAAGAGCTTTGGTCAATGAGCCCGAAATTATCTTTGCAGATGAACCAACAGGAAACCTCGATTCGAAATCGGGAACTGAAGTGATGAAACTTTTTAAACAGCTTAATACAGAAGGAAAGACGCTGGTATTAATTACCCACGATAATGAAATTGCAGCAGAGGCAAAACGTGTAATACGTATCCTTGATGGTAAAATAGTAGAAGATACATTAAACTAAACAAAAACTCGTAAGATGAACAAAAAACGAAACAACAGGATAATACGCAGTGGTTTGCGTATGATAAGCCGTTTCAAGCTTAGAACATTCTTTATGATGTTAGGTATCATTATTGGTATCACAGCTTTAACTTTAACACTCACAATTGGCAATGGTATCGAGAAAAAGATTATGGATAATATAGGAAAGTTTTTTAATCCTAACAACTTGATTGTAACGTCTGAGAAAGTTACTGCTGAAGGTCTTAGAGAATCTGAAAGTGGCCCTAATACATCACTTAAGATTGAAGATGCTGAAGCCATAGCAGATCAATTGGATGGTTTGGTTATGTACGATTACCTATATATCATTCCTCAAACAAATGTTAGCTATTCAGGGGCTAATCATTTGGCAATTGTTAAAGGCTGTCGGGATGTAGGGCAGGTTATTTGGAATAAACCATTGACAAGGGGAGTGTTTTTTAATGAAAGCGACGTAAAAAGTTCAAAGAGAGTTGCTGTGTTAGGGCCTAAAATTGCAAATATCCTTTTCGGAGGTGATGACCCCCTTGGAAAACAAATTAAAATTGGAAATATACCATTCAATGTAATAGGGATAGCAGAAGCCCAAGGGGC
>DAOVYZ010000217.1 GCA_030635365.1 Bacteroidales bacterium | reverse complement strand
TGCAAACCCACAAGTTAAGTCCTAAATTTCGTTATTAACATACCCATGTACTTATTAATACATAGGAAGTTTGTTATTTGCTCACACGGTTATTTAGAGCCAATTTAAATAATACCCAACACTACTAAATAGGATATTGCCTGAATATAAGCAGTTTATACTCAAGCAATATTTAAATAAAAAACCAAGTCCTTAATCTATGTTTATAAACACTAAAATGGAATACGACTTTCTATTATTCGCCTACTGTTAAAGTTTCAGGTAGAATTACATTGTACAACAAATCAGAAAATATTTGATTTTGCTCACCTCTTACCATGTGTCCAGCATTTTTTATTGGTATCCAGTGCTTATTATCCGCATTCAATTTATCAAAATATTTTTTCGAATCCTTCAAGTATAAATCATATTCACCTATAATAAAGTAAGTTGGGACTCTAATTTCGTTAATCTCTTTTGACAAGTCAGTTTTTATGAGTTCTTCATTTAAAACAGCTGCAGTTTTTCCAATTCCGTTTAAGGTGCTAACAAAATCCAACATGCTATATTCAGGGGATTTCCAAAGTGATGCAAAAAAGTAACCTGTCATGTCCTGACCATTATATCTTTTCATATTATAGTAATCCATCCATTTCCCAAGCTTTCCTATAGACTTATTAAGCTTTTTCCCAGACAACTCAGGTGTAGGTTTTCCATACTTTTCCAACTCACTTATTGCATCTTCATTATTATCAGATTTTGCTTCACTTAAACTAAAATCGTAAGCATCACTTAAAGCTTCTTTAACATTCACAACTTGCGGTACGGCAATATATGCATAAAACCAATCAGGATGCTCCGAAACAAGGTTTAAACCTATTACAGTTCCCCATGATTCCGCCAGTAGATATATTTTTTGTTTATCAAATTTTTCTTGTAAATATTTTATCAATTCCTCAGCATCCCTAATATATTGTTCTGTATTTATATATTTTTTCCCATGTTTATGCTTACGATATGTTTTTCCGAACCCCCTTTGATCATAATGAACAATAAGAAAATTTTTTTCTTTTATGGAATCTTCGGTATACTCTTCATTTGCAAAACACATTGAAGGTATTCCAAGTGGATGAATATGCAAGAGAATAGGATTATCAATATTTTCCCCACGCATTAATACCGCATGCTTTAAGCCATTCAAATTAACATTTTCAAGTAATGCTATCCCATTTTTGGATTCAAGTGTTCCATCCAAATATTTTACTGTGGTTGCACAAGATGTTGCTTTAAGAAAAGCAACTACCATTAAGATATATTTTAATAATCCTTTTATTGTGTCTTTGTTTTTTTGTGTAGTCATCTTAGATCTCCTTTCTTTTTATTTTGTTAATAATATCTTTATACCATGTCAACTCAAACTTATAATATTTAAGTCCAAAATCAATAGTTATAATCCTGTAGTTTAAGGCTTCTCTGTACTTATCGGGGACTTCTATTTTTCTAATTGCATTCTCTACTTCTGATAATTCTATAACTTTTTCAGATAACTTTTCTATATATCTATTCAGTAATTCAATTCTTTTGTCTTCCTTAAGTTCTGCAAGAAAATACAAATGCAACAATCCTTCATCCTGAATTTTCCCAACTTTAATATCTTGGGAAAGCCAAATTTGAAATTGCCCGATACCTTCCTCTGTTATGCTATATTCTTTTCTATTTCTACCGTGAACTAATTTCTCTTGAACACTCACAAAACCTTTTGCTTCCAGTTTCTTCATTGCAGGGTGTATGTTTCCATAACTTGAGCTATAGAAAAAACCGACACTTTGCTCTATAGCTTTTTTCATATCATAAATAGAGAGCTTTTTGTAAAGTAATAAACCTAAAATTACATTTTCCAGCATAATTACAATTTTTTATTTCGATTCGATATATTTCGATTCGATACAAAGATAGAAAAAAAAATTAATTTACCAATATTTCCGGTTTTCATTTAATCTCCGGAATCATAAATTCAATCTCTTACCCAGTTAACAAAAGCTTTTTAAATTTGACAAAAACTTAATAGGAATCTCTATAAAGATTGTAATTTGACTAACTACAAACCAATTTTTTCAGCAATTTCTTTCATTGCATTCAAGGATATTTCTGCAAATTCATTCAATGGAATACCTATTTTCTCACATTCCATAATATTTTCACGACTCACCGAAGCAGCAAATGCACTTTGTTTCATTCTTTTTGTAACCGACTTTGGTTTTACGTCTTTAATTTTCTTGTCAGGATAAATCAAAGCAGTTGCATAAATCAATCCTGTAATAGTTTCTCCTGCTGCAAGAGCATGTTGAAATTCTGTAGTACGTTCTAAACCTGTAGCTTCTTCGTTATGCATTTTTACAGCATCAAGAATATCTTCTTCGATTCCCTCATCAATTAACAATTCTGCAGCAACAAGAGCGTGTTTTTGAGGGTCTGCATTTGTAATTTCACTATCTATATCATGAAGTAAACCCGCCAAGCCCCATTTTTCCTCATCACGGCCTAACTTTCTCGCAATTGCCCGCATTACAGCTTCTGAGGCATAAGAATGAATACGCATTTTGTCACTTTTAATATACTTTTTCAATAAATCCTCTGCTGTATTTCTGTCCATAATAATTTAAAGGTTTAATTCATAAAAACTAATGCGCATCAATACCGTGCAACATATATATTAAATGCTGCAATGTTTTTAAAATTTCTGTCATATATTCCTGAACTGCTTTTTCGCTACCAGGCAATGTATATACAAGACTACTTCCCATTACTCCTGCTACTCCCCTGCTTAACAATGCATTTGGCTTTTCCTGTCCATATTTAACACGAATCATTTCCATAATTCCCGGAACTTCTTTATCTAGCAAAGGTTGTACTGTCTCAACTGTAATGTCCCTGGGCCCAATACCTGTCCCACCTGTTGTTATTATTACATCACACATGCTGTTCTTAGCAACTTCTAAAAGTTCCTTAAGTTGTTCAGAGCTATCAGGTATTATCTTATCTTCAATAGAATATTTAATGTTATTTTTTTCAAAATTTTCAGAGATCATTTCCCTAATCCTTGGGCCACTTTTATCTTCATATTCTCCGTTACTAGCCCTGTCACTTAAAGTTATAATAAGAAACTTTATAGTTTCAGGTAAATACTTAATTTTATCACCGGATTTAATAGTGCCTGTTTTTAAAACTTTAGCAAAAATACCTTCTTTAGGCATCACACATTTCCCAACCTGGCTAAATATAGCACAACCATCACCATGGCATTTTTTTCCTATCTGTGTTACTTCTAACTCAACATCTCCTATGAATAATTTATCCCCGGGCCTAGTTTTATAAAGAGAAATTCCTTCCGTTGTAATATTTTCTGCAAACTCTCCAAACTCCAACTTTCTGCCTAGCACTTCTTCAAACTTATCGATACTCTCTTTAGCCAGTAAACTTACTTGCCTATGCCAGTCTCCTGCATGAGCATCATTTTCAATACCCCTCTTCGTTATCACAATCTCATCTACTGGTAGTTTTATCTCACCTTTCTTTTCTGAAATGTTGACTGAAAGTACTTTTATCATATTTATCTCTTGCTATTTAGTAAGGCGTATCATTGGAATGACAAATGTAATAAAATCTTCCATTTCAACCTACATTTCATAGTTTATAGATATGTTAATTTAAAATTCTATTCTATTAAAAAAATGTATTTTTGTATGACTTATTATGACCAATAACAAGAATCAATACAAATTTTCTGAAGGAGAGGTTCATCAGTTCAAGATTATTGGAGTTACTGAGGTTCCTGATACAGATGAATCATTTTACATTCTTAAAAATTCTAACTTCTTCGTTACATCAAAATTTTAGATACTTCATCCGCCGGCTGGCAGACTCCGGAATTTAAAATCTCTTACGCCTCAAATTTTGCTATTCTTAGAAACTACCTTAACTCAATTCCAGTTTGTTGTATTTCATAAGCGAAAGGATTCTGAATATTAAAATCCTTATCCCAAATTGGATGCGGTTCAATCCGTAAATCAATTTTTCTTCTCAATCTCATAAGTTGCATTTGGATTGAAAAAAAGTCATCCATTTTACCTACAATTAATGCAATGTCAATATCACTATCATCACGCTCAACTCCTTTAGCATAAGACCCAAACAAATAGGCTTTTTTCAAATCCATGCTGTCAGGAATCTGTTGAATATATTTTTTTGCTGTATCTATAACTGACTGATTAACCATTTTCTTAGTATTTCAATTTTACTAATCCATTTATTAGTGAACTCAACCGTACAAAGTTTATTAAAACTATGCTTATAATTATCATAACGAGCGTTTAAATTAAAAGTTGTGATTTCATCAAGCCATTCATCGTAATCATTAGGTAGCTATATTTCTATTTTCTTTGCTATTCGAAGCAAATCATGAGAGAAAATTGGATGCTTTTGTAATTTTTTAACATACATAGCTTTTAACAATTTCTCAATTACTAAATGTCCTAAAAATAAAGACCACGAATACTCTTTAGTCTTTATTAAATTCTGCATTGTAGCGTAATTCTCATCAGAAGATTCACGCCAATGAAGGATTATAGGTTCTGTATTGTTAATTCTATCTTCCATTTACCAAAAATACTAAATTTTATTATAGACAAACTCTGCTAGTGGTTTTTTGCCATAAAGTCCGACAGTTTAATATATAATGAGTTGACAATTATAAAGTTCATTCTTATCAAGTTGAAAATTATGCTACATAAAAGTACAAAACTTTCGCAAACCACCGACTCTCTAATTAACTATATACTGCCAGTTTTTAATAAATCCTTAATCATAGTGTTCGTCTTTCCAATCATCAATTTCAAACACAGCTGTCATTTCGTCAATAATTCCAGCGTTAATTTGTATTTGCAAACAAGTTGACGCTACTGTTCTGTCATCAGTTTTCCTGATTATCTCATTTAGAGTTTTATTCAACTCGTTTTCAATTTCATCTTCAGTTACTGCATAATAGTTTTCTAACCCCAATAAAGCACTATATTGTTCTTTTTTGTTTTTGCTTTTTATAGAATTCAAAAACAAGGTTTTAGCTTCTGGAATATGATAATAATTAATCAGTTCTCCAATTATTTCTAATGCTCCAGCACGTCTTAATTCACTTCCTTTACTGTGGTCATCTTGCAACTCAAGTATTTCTTTGCATAATCCAAACAATCTTGATAGTATTTTTTTGTTATTGTTATTGTAATCAAGGTTTGACTTTAACTCTTCGTTCTCAATAATTTCAATGCCTTGAAATATTATTAGTTGAAAAGGAATTTTAATAATCAGATGCCAGAAATCCTTTTCTAAATGTCTAATAATCCTATTTTTAGTTCCGGTAATTATTAAAATAGTTTCACATAATCGAACAATTTCGGTATAATTTATCTCTCTATGTAAAACCCTCTCTAAATGAATAAACAAGCTTTTATAGTCCGTTTTATTGTCTTTCTTTTCAATTATTAAGTCAATCTCCGAGCATATTGCTTCAATGCTTTTATATTTAAATCTCTTATTCATTGAAATAGTGCATCAGTTCAGTGATTATTCTATGTTTTATTATCTCAATATCTCCTTTTATTATTTCATTCCCAACGTCATTTTTATACAATTGATAATTTACTCCTTACCAATGCAATATTTTTTCCTTTATTAACCGATTTAATAACCATTCGATCAAAATATGATTTTAGAATTTGAAATAGTTCCGAAAATTCAGTATTTAAATTTGATTCAAAATCTCCTCTTATCTCACTTGAATCATAATAAATTGTAACATTTTTTGTATTCAAAAGTAATCTTAAAAGTGCTATAAGCACGTAACACAGATAGATTATTTCGTTTGGATTTTTATTTTCGATTATATATATTTCGCTTGCATCTAATGATTTTATTCCATTATTTGAAATTGCTCTTATTTTTATACCTATTAATATTTTGTCTTTATTGTCTTTTTTTGATACTGAAATATCAATACGGTCTATGTTGTCTATTCCTTCAAAATAATTTCTAATTTTGCGTCTTTTGGTTTTTAACTTTTTTAATTGTATTTTAATTTCCGGTAATGTTGAATCATCAAATTTCAAATAGTCTAATACTTTTTCAAATTGCTTAGAAGATATTGATTCGTCTACTATAATCATTTGTGTCATTATTCGGGTTTTTTCACTGCCTGCTAACAGTTTTTGCACACCAAACGTGCGGGATTTTCGCTCTGTTTCAGTGTCACCGGTTACAAAAGTTTAAAAGTAGTAAAAAGATTGTGAACCACCAAAACCCTAT
>DAOVYZ010000225.1 GCA_030635365.1 Bacteroidales bacterium | reverse complement strand
GTTCAAATTCTTTTTTTACTTTCTGGTAAGTTGGTTTATTTTCATGGAACCATTCTTTGTAATTATTTTCTTTTAGGTTTGATAAGAACAGGAGTAGATTTTTACTTAACATGATTTTATAATTTTAAGATTATCAAAGATAAATTATTTTGGCTATGATATAAATAAATGTTAATTTTAGTGTAAACTTTGTGTTCTTGCCTGCTGGCAAGCAGGTTGGTGTCCCTGCCTGTCAAAGAATTTGTTCGGCAGACAGGTTTGTGGCTATTCTTTTTTTGCCACTAAAACACTAAATCTCTAAGTATCACAAAAAAAAGTATACCCACATTAGTTTAAATCACAGCCATTATTTTCAAAACAAGATATTATCAATTCAGATGATATTCATATATCTTTACAAATAAAAAGTAATTATTAGAGGTTGCCTTAAATTATAGACGATGAAACAAGAATTATTAAATAGATTATTAAGATACATTCAGAGAGATACACAATCGGAAGAGAATTCGAAAACTTATCCAAGTACTAAAAAACAATTTGATTTTGCTCATTTACTAAAAAAAGAATTAAATGATTTAGGCATGGATGATGTTGGGGTTGATAAGTATGGTTATGTAACAGCAAGCTTGCCTTCAAATATCGAAAAAGATGTTCCAATAATAGGATTTTTGGCTCATATGGATACGGCACCTGATATGAGTGGGAAGAATATTAAACCACAGGTTTTTGAAAATTATAGTGGAGAAGATATTATATTAAACAAGGATTTAGACGTTAGTTTGTTAGTAAAAGATTTCCCTGAGATTAAAAACTATAAAGGGCAAACTATTATTACCGCTAGCGGAGATACTTTGTTGGGAGCAGACGATAAAGCGGGCATAGCAGAAATAATAACAGCTATGGAGTTTCTTATCAAGAATCCTCAAATAAAGCATGGGAAAATAAAAATTGGATTTACTCCCGATGAGGAAATAGGGCACGGAGTTGACCATTTTGACGTGAAAAAGTTTGGAGCCGATTATGCGTATACTGTGGATGGAGGTGCAATTGGAGAATTAGAATACGAAAACTTTAATGCTGCAGGAATCTCAATTAAAATACAAGGAAGAAACATTCACCCGGGTAATGCAAAAGGGAAGATGATTAATGCAATTCTGGTAGCATCAGAACTGAATGACATGTTACCAATTGAACAACGCCCTGAATTGACAGAAAACTACGAAGGCTTTTTCCATATCATACGATTTATTGGAACTGTTGAGACAGCAGAGATTCATTATATAATTCGCGATCATGACATCAAAAAATTTGAGCAAAAGAAAGTATTAATTATTGATGTGATTAACTCGGCAAACAAAAAGTATAATCAGGAAATAGTAAAATATCAATTGGAAGACCAATATTTTAATATGCGCAAAAAGATTGAGCCTGTTTTACATATTGTGGAACAAGCAAAACAAGCTATGATTGAGCTTGGGATAACACCCGATATAAAGCCAATTCGAGGAGGCACTGATGGAGCCAGGTTATCTTATATGGGACTTCCTTGTCCAAATATTTTTACTGGAGGCCATAACTTTCACGGAAAATTTGAATTTATACCTCTGGAGTCTATGGAAAAGGCAGTTCAGGTTATCTTGAAAATTATTGAGAAATCAACAAAGTAAAGCTTCAACCACTGATGTTTCAAAAGCTATAACTTATCCCTAATCACCTTGCAATCTTCACAGATAGAATAAATTAGTTTATATTTGTAATATGTGGAAAGAGCTAGAAATATTGAGAAAGGAATATCTTGATTTAGAATTAAATCGTGCTATTGACTATGAGAAATTTTCAATGATTTCTATTGTTTATAATTCTACAAAAATTGAGGGTTGTTCATTATCGGAAAGTGATACAAGGGTTTTATTAGAAGATGGTATAACAGCTAAAGGGAAGCCTTTATCGGATCATCTAATGGTAAAAGATCATTATGCGGCTTTTCAGTATCTTAAAGAACAGGCAATCTTAAAGAAAGAAATATCTATTTCGCTTATAAAAGAAGTAGCTTCTCTGGTAATGAAAAATACGGGAAGCCAGGTTAATACAATATCCGGGGAATTTAATACCTCTCAAGGTGATCTTAGGTTAGCGCAAGTATATGTTGATAAAAAGTACTTCCCTGATTTTCGAAAAGTAGAACCTTTATTGATAAAGCTGGTTGAAAATATAAATAAACGACTAAAAGTTGTTAAGGGAAGTGATATAATTAAATTATCAGCAGACATTCATTATAATTTGGTGAATATACATCCTTTTGGAGATGGCAATGGTAGAACATCAAGATTATTAATGAATTATATTCAAATGTATCATAATGAACCATTAATAAAAATATTCACTGAAGATAGGACTGAGTATATAGATTCGTTAAATTTAACCGAAGAAAAAGAGGATATTTCAATTTTTCGAGAATTTATTTGCAAGCAACAGATTAAATTCTATAAAAGCGAAATAGAAAAATATAAAAAGAAGGATTTAGGATTTTCATTATTATTTTAAAGTTCTAACAAATAGTTGTTTCTACGATTCTGTTTTGCCGCTAAGTAGGAAAAACGTTAAATTATATCCTGTAATCATTAATCTTAGCGTCTTCATGTCTTTGCAGTCAGTTTTTTGTACAATCCGGTTATTCATATCTTAAGCTATCAACCGGATTTTCTCTAGATAATTTAAATATATGGTAGTAAATAGTTGATGTAGCAATAACGAACAGGATTAGTCCAGATAACGCAAAAATCCACCAATCAAAGCTTGTTTTGTTTGCAAAATTATGCATCCATTTTCTTAAAAATAACACCGATATCGGAATAGAGATTATAAACGAAATTAACAATCCAATTGTAATCTCTTTAAAAAGCATACGAAAGATGTCAGAACTAGAAGCTCCCAATACCTTATGAATACCCATTATTTTTGTTTTACTGTTAGTGATGAATCTGGTTATTGCATAAAGGCCCATTAGTGCAATAAAAATAGCTACTAAAGCCAGGTAAATAAAATATTGTATTAAAATTTCTTCTTCCTGATATTGATTATCATATACGTCTTCCAGTATTTCATATTCAAATGGATAGTATGTTACCAATTCATCCCAAATTTTTTCTACTTTAATTATTGATTTTTGAAAGTTAGAATTATTGAATTGTATACTAATTCGGTTATGAGGCCAGTCAAGCCAATAATATAAAGTTGGAGAAACATTTTCTTTTGCCGATGAAAAATTGAAATCTTCAATAAGTCCTATTATGCTTCCCGGGCCATTTGCAGCTTCTGTTACTTGTACTTCAGTTACCTTATCCAGATTAAATTGTTTTTTTGCTGCTTCATTAAATAAAAAAAGATTATTTTTATCGCCTGTTCTTTCCCAACTAAAATTACGCCCTTCTAATATATTCAAACCATATAAATCAATAAAATCAGGATCAATGGCATTAACATTTACAACTTTTTTTTCTCCATTTATGGTAATACTCCATACCCACTGATGTTCCCCCGGAACTCTACAAGAGTATGAAAGTTTAGTGATTTCGGGGAGGACTAAAACCTTTGACCGAAATACTTCTTTTGACTTATTTATCTCGGGATTTAATTTCAGAGTAATGATATTTTCCTTTTTAAACCCAACATTGGAAGACTTGAGATAAGTGATTTGTTCATTAATAAAAAGAGAGACTATTATTAGGAATGAAGATAAACAGAACTGAAAAATCATTAAAATCTTTCTTAAAACGGGTTTTCTTATATTACTATAACTAGCTTCGTTTTTTATTGATGTTGGACTAATTCTAGTTAGTATAAAAGCAGGATATATACCCGACAAAATACCTAGAAATATTGAAACTAAAATAAGTGAGAGAATTACTGGTATTAAGTAATAGTCACTAATTTGTAAATTAGTAACGAATAGATTATTAAATAGAGGGCAAAGTGTTTCTGCGATTAAAAAACCAAAAAAAAGAGATATAATCAGAATTGTAACAGTTTCAATAATAAATTGTATAAATATCTGATTTCGTTTAGCGCCAATTGTCCTTTTAATAAATATTTCAGGAATTCTTTGTTTAATAGTAGCTGTAGAAAGGTTGATATAATTAACTATAGATATTAATAGTATGAATAGGCTAATTGAGATTATAGTATAGATTAACTTAATATCTCCGGATTTATGATAACCTTTTCCGATTTCAACCTTGTCGTATAAGTATAATTCACTAATTGGTGTTAACTTTATTTCTGCTTTATCCCAAACTCCCCTTTCTATAATGATTGATTCAATCCTTTTTTCAACCTCATCAGGTTTCTGGTTTGAGTTTAACAATAGATAATAAGGATAAGCCCAATCATCATCAAGCATTGTCATCCATTCTTTTCCGTATCTTTGTTCCAAGTGTTCCATTGAACCAATCGCATCAAATTGTAAATGAGAATGTCTAATATCTTCAAAAACTCCTTTTATGGTAAATGGAATGCCATTTCTGTAATATATTATTTGGTTAATAGCATTGGTATTCCCAAATATCTTATTAGCAGTAGATGTAGATAGAAAAATTTCATTGGATGCCAAAGATTTTAATGAACTACCATTGTTAAATTTAAAAGTAAGAATATTAAAAATGGAAGTATCTGCCCATACAAAATGGTTAAATGAATAAAAAGATTTATCATTTTCGGTGTTTAAAATATAAGGCTCCCATTTATCTAAAAAAGAAAGCCTGGTAAAATTCTTAATACAATTCTCATTTTTAATAATTTCTTTAATACCGGGAGGCAGTGGAGCCCAATTACCAATTTCTAATCTATAAATATTGTCTTTTTTGGATTGGGAATTATCAAAATTATACTCGTATTTAAGGTATAACCCAACAATTAACAAGATTCCTATTGCTATAGAAAAACTTAGGATATTTGTGATACAAGAACCTTTGTTTTTTCTGAATTGAATAAAGCTTGGATATATAAATAGTTTAAACATGTATTAAACATTAGTTAAAATTTAAAACGTACTATCTTTTATTCATACCTTAAACTATCAACCGGGTTTGACCTTGCTGTTTTAATGGTTTGATAAACTACCGTAAGTTGGGCTATGAATAAAATCACAAAACCCGCACTAAGAAATATCAATACATTAGGTTTTATGTGGTAAGCAAAATTATTTAGCCATTTGGCCATTAAAATGTATGCCACGGGACTTCCTAATAATATTGAAATAATTACCCATTTAGTAAATGATTTATTAAGAAGCATAAACACCATATTTGTTGTAGCACCCATAGTTTTTCGAATTCCAATTTCCTTTGTTTTTTGTTCAACAGTAAAGGCAGAAAGTCCAAATAAGCCTGCACACGATATTAAAACTGCTATAATGACAAATAAAGTAAATGCTTTGGCTGTTTGTTGAGCACTTCCATACATTGTTTTAATTCTATCTTCAATGTATCGATATTCAAACGGAAACCCGGGAGAAAATTCATCCCACTTTTTAGCGATATATTCAATAGAGCTTTTATTATCTTTTCCGTTTAATTTAATTAATACATAGTTATAATAATCATCAAAATACATCATGAGCATTACAGGTTCCGATTCTTCGTTAACAGGCAAAGTATGAAAATCTTTAACAACTCCAATAATCTTTAATACCCCGTCATCTTTATTATCACCAAATAATATTTTTTTGCCTATAGGATTATCATAGTTCATTAACTTTTGAGCTTTCTGATTTATAACAACAGCATTGGTATCTGAAGCGTATTCTTCTGAAAAAAATCGGCCTTCAATTAATTTGCAATCAATTGTATTTAGGTGGTCAGGTTCAACACATTGAAATGCAAATGCAGTTTTTTCCTGGTTAATCCGTCCCTCCCAATTCAAGTTGTTAATCAGGCCATAAATATTCATAGGTAAAAAAGAAGTTTTAGTAACCCCCTGTATTTTGGGATTACTTAAAAGACTAGTCTTAAATACATCATAGTTTTTAACCAGATTCTGATTTATGTTAAGATATATAATATTATCAGTAGTAAATCCATGATCTTTGTTTGTCATAAACTTGAACTGTGCATAAATAAACCCCATTGAAATTAACAGAACAGTTGTTACTGAGAATTGAAAAATTACAAGGAT
>DAOVYZ010000433.1 GCA_030635365.1 Bacteroidales bacterium | reverse complement strand
TAAGGTTTATTACTTTGCATCCTCAAATGAAAAAATACAACACCCTATTGCTTGGATATCTTTTGCTTTAGGAAAATTTGAAACTGCAATTAATTATTACAAAAAAATTCTTAAAAAAGGTATTAATGAATTTGACCTGATACATTTAGGGCATGCATACTGGTGTGCAAATGATTTACCAAATGCTATAAAAAGTTATAAAAAGGCTATAAAACAAGTAAAAGGAGACTTCTCTAAATTCGACAAAACATTTAAAGAAAATCAGAAGTATTTAGAAAAACATGGAATTAGTAATCTGGACATTAATCTTATGAAAGACCTTATATTAAATTCTTCACATGGCCAATCATAAAATAAATATGAGCATTCCTTTCTGGTTATAAATAATCTATTCGTTTCTATTAAATAAATATAACTTTGGATTTTTAGGCCTGACAGGTTTTTAAAACCTGTCAGGTCAAGTAATTAAATTCAATTTGTTGCTGTAATTATTAGAACTTATCCTAATATTTTATTTTACACTTTTCTTTTAAAAGGCTTATAAAAGAATTTCTCCCAGTGCACAACTTCCGTAATAGGTTTTCTTAATTGTTCATGCCTATTCATATCAACCTGATCTGCAGGATATCCAATCGGCAATAAAGCTATAGGTTCAACACCATCGGGTAAATCCAGTGCATTAACACATTTCATAACATCGAACTTACAAATCCAGCATGTTGCCAAACCTAAATCAGTTGCTGCTAATGTCATATGATCTATAGCTATTGATACATCAACATCGGTATGTATTTTACCATCTGCTCTTCTCCACGACTCTCTATGATCTCCACATACAACAATAATACATTTAGCTGATTCAAGCCAATCTCTTTCATAACAAGCTCTAACTTTTTTTAATGGTTCCTGCTCTGTTATTACAACAAAATGCCATGGCTGCTTATTTTTAGCAGAGGGAGCAACTCGCCCCGCCTCCAATATTTTTAACAATATATCGCGGTCAACTGGTTTATCTACATATTTTCTACATGAATAACGCCTTTTTGCCAGGTTAATAAAACTCATAATTCTGATTTTAAATTTATATTTATTCTATTTCTATTATTTCGTTAAAAACTTCAATTTTATCTCCTTTTCTTAATTTTGCTCTTTTCCTATGTTCAATCTCACCATTTAATTTTACCTCTCCACCATCAACAATATATTTTGCTTCGCCACCACTTCCGCAAATATTAGTTACTTTTAATAATTTAATTAATTCTATAAAATCAACTCCTTGCAAATTAAACTTAATCATTTTTATTATTTATTTCTTTAATAATTTCAGATATAACTTCAGATGCTCCCCCTTGAATATATAGATCTGTAATTGAGTCTGTAAAATATGATTTTTTTGGATTAATTTCAATTATATATGCTCCTAACTGTTTTGCATATTTTGGCACAGTTGCTGCAGGAACTACTTCTCCGGTAGAGCCAATAACTACAACAACATCACAATACTCAGCCTGTTGAAAAGAATTTTTATGCGCTTCTTCAGGAATAGGCTCTCCAAAAAATATAAAATCAGGCTTTAATATTTCTCCACAACTAGGACAATGAGGAGGCACCTTTTCTAAAACTTCCTTTGATACCTCGTATTTTAAACTATCATTTAAACAAATTAGTTTCTTTGAATTACCATGAAATTCGTGAACCACTTTATTACCTGCCTCGGTATGTAAATTATCAATATTTTGTGTTATCACTGATTTTAAATATCCTTTATTTTCTAACTCAGCCAAACCCATGTGAGCCGGATTGGGTTTTGACGATTCAAAGAAATCATAAAATATTTCTTTTATTACCTTCCATGATTCTACCGGGTTTGAATAAAAGTAAGATATATCTAAATATTTTGGATCGTATTTATTCCATAAACCTTTTTCACCCCTAAAAGGAGGGATTCCGCTCTCAACTGATATTCCGGCACCCGTAAATGCAATAGCATGGTGACTTTGAGTAATATATTTTACAGCTTCTTTTATTTTAGACTGATCGGCCATTAGTTCTTTTCTATATATTTCATTTCTATTTTTTCAATTAATTGCAAATCCTTTATTGTCCTTTCATCTATAAAATACTGATTTACGTCTGACTTTATTTTATCAGTTAATCTTCTAATTTTATCCAAATACAATTGATCAAACTTTTCTTCTAACAATTTATCATACATTTTTATCATATTCAGATTTGCAAGATACTCATAATACGGATTTATTGTTGAAGTCTGCAACATTTCCTCAAGTGCCACAATAGCATCCATAAAATCACCCTTATCTTTCATTATTCGAAATTTATTATAATAAGAATGATAGTAATCCGGTTTCTCTGCAATATATTTTTCAGCATTAATAAAAGCATTCTCATAATCTTCTATCTGATTATAATAATAAGATAATAAATATGCATTATAAGATTTATCCATATTATGTTCTTTTATCTTATTAATAATCCGTTGATAATCTTCTTTTTCAAATTTCGAATTACCATCAAAGTTTTGTTTATACCAAGCCTTGTATTTTAACCTTTCATTGTAATACTCTTCATTTGCTAATTCTTTCTTTTCCTTATATATCCGGACATCTCCACTATTAATATCGTAATACAGGTATTTATTTGTTGCTGCTAAACTTTCTCCATAAGTAAAATAGACTTCATTATTCATATTATCCATTATACAGCTTTTTATGGTAATTGAATTATTTATGCAACTACGATAAAAAGGATCGTGTGATAAATGATGATTTTCTGTATTAGTTAAAATAAGATAACTTTTATCTATTAAATTCTTATTGGAAATTCTATTGTTTAACTCTTTTAACTTTTTTTCACGAGAAATATTTGATGTTCCATGCATCCATATCGGGCTATACAAATAACGTCCTTTATCGGATAATGAAAGATTTGCCACATAAATAAAATCATTCGTCATTTCATTTATAATTACTTCTCCACGGGTTAACTCATACATAGCCCCGGATTTATCTTTCTTACTACTCACTGTAATAAACCATGCATGCGAACTGTAATCTTCAAACATCTTATCAACTTCACTCAGTTCATTACTATTTTCAAGTATTTGCCTTAATTTATATGCAAGAGGCATTCCTGTATTGTATTCACTAATTTTTTTCCCATTTTCAGCAGGTGCTCCGTTCATATTAATAGACATACTGAGCCCATTATGATTCATGCCAGTATATACTCCCGGATATCCTGTAAAAGTTAATACTGTAATCGGTATTTTATCTTCCTTATGATAATTAACAATAAGAGGGAAATGTGTCAATGCCTCAATTCCAGGCCAATCAAGATTTCTACCATGAACAAGTCCATCTTCATTTTTTAGAATAAAAGAAGTACAACTAATATTAAAAAATAGTTGAGGTAAATACGCTATTATCTTTAGTTCTTTTAATTCTAAATCACTTCCTTCAGCCATTCCCCTCAACTCTGCAACATATTCTTCCGGTATCCGCTTCTCAATTTTCTTTATTTTTCGTTTAAAAACTATTCCTGCAATCCATCTTTTAAATCCATTGCCAATATATATATTCATCAAACTATCAATTGCAGAATCCATTCTTAATAATTGATCAT
>DAOVYZ010000048.1 GCA_030635365.1 Bacteroidales bacterium | reverse complement strand
GAAAAAGATGGATATCATCATCTTTTCATGCATAAGCCTGACATTTTTTATAAATATTTGAATTTGAAAGGTCAGGACATTCATTTTGATTTAAAATTTATTGGTTTTGCCTTGTAAAAATAAATAATATTTCACAATAATCAAAAGTATTATGTAAAAAGATGTAATTAACAAGTATATGGGCTACTTATACTAATTTGTCATTTAGAGCAAAAAATATTATATGTAAATTAATATTATTTTCTGAAAATCGAAGTTGTCTCTTTCGAAATATGACATAGAAAATAATACATAGAAGAACAATGTGAATAAAAAATATAAATATAATGTATTTGTATTATTATAAATGATTATTATTGTATTAATACATATTCTAGAGTTTTGTTCATTGTAGCTACGGCTGTCAGATAATTCTATTTATATGAGTGATAGTACATGATGGGTACTAAGTATTTTTTTTAATAGTATGATGAGAGTAAATTTAATATTGTGTATAAATACTGGCTTTCTTATTGTTGCATTACCTTGGGGATTTAACGGTTACTTTGTTCAACCTCAAACTGGGCAATTATTTTTATTCTTAATTTTTGTTTTATCTTCCTTGTTAATCCATTTTTTTAGAGTTTTATATGAACGCAATGGAATTTCATTAAAGCCTACTTATATGGATATTATTATTCTTTTTTTATTTTTTGTCTCGTTAGTCTTCAAATGGTGTCTTTATCAGACAACTTTTCGTTGTCTTTTATCTTGGAAACGATATATAAAAAATGTAAATTTTAAAACTATACCTATGAGAATATTTTTTTTACTTCTGTTACAATTAGCCATAATCAGTTGTCAGACAAGAATACAAAATAATAGTGCAAAAATTAGTTTTGATATTAATGAATACAATATGGGGGATCTGGAATTGAACGAAAATACTCATTGTAATTTTAATTTTTTGAACTCGGGTAATTCACCACTAATAATTCAAAATGTAAAAACTTCCTGTGGCTGCACTATCCCCAAATACTCAATGAAACCAATAAAGCCTGGAGATAAAGGAAGCATTGAAATTCGATATGATACTTCATTGCCAGGTGTCTTCAATAAAACAATTAAGGTTTACTTTAACGGAAATAACTCACCTGTAGAGTTAAAAATTAAGGGTAGGGTCGAATATCCAGATAATAGAGAGACTAATTAATGAAATATAGGAGATTTATATTTTTACTAATAGTTGTGTTTTTAATTATCCTCGCAACACATTTATTATGGCTTGCATTGGGACTTGCAACGATTTTAATCATTTCAATATTTTGTACTTATAAAATAGCAACATGGAGAAAGATAAGGATTGTCAAATGGATTCACGTATTGTTTGTAATAGTTGCAATTTTCCTGTCTACAATATCCATAAGAATATTTCTTATTGAGGTTTACTCAATACCAAGTGGCTCAATGGAAGATACCTTAATTGCTGGCGATAAAGTTCTTGTGAGTAAATTGAACTATGGTCCTCGTATGCCAAATTCTCCCCTTGAGATTCCTTGGATAAATCTCTTCTTTCACCTAAATAAAGAATCTAAGGCTAATATTGATTCGACGTGGTTTGGACATAAGCGTTTAAAAGGCTTTTCAACAATAAAGGGAGGTGACGTAATGGTTTTTAACTTTCTGCACAAAAAACATACTTATTTTATTAAACGATGCGTGGGTATGCCAGGAGATACATTTGAAGTAAAAAATGGTGCGGTTATCTGTAATAAAATAGAATTGGATCTTCCTGCAAAGGCAAAAATAAAATATAGTTTATGGTTCAATAATATTACTAAATTCAGGATTTTATTGGATAGTCTAATGATTCCAAAATTAAAGACTACTATTAATTTTTCAAAAAAATGTTACGAAATTGATTTAAATAAACTGCAATATCGATTCATGAAAACTGCAAAATGTGTTGATTCAATTTGCGTCGCAGTGTCGGAGCCGGATACCATATCTAATACTTATCCACATAACGATAAGTTCTCATGGACTTTTGAAAATTTTGGGCCAGTAATAATACCAAAGAAAGGAATGAAAATAGAATTGACAGAAAACAATTATATTTTGTATAAAAAAATTCTGAAAAAATACGAAAATCAAGACTTAATTCTTAATAACAATAAAGTTTTTCATGGTAAGGAACAGGTAGAGCATTACACTTTTGAACAAGATTACTATTTTATGATGGGTGATAACCGTAATAATTCATATGATTCAAGGGGATGGGGGTTTGTTCCAAAACAAGCTATTGTCGGAAAAGCTATACTTATCCTTTTTTCAACTGAACATAATAGAATTAATAGAAAAAGAGTGCTAAAAAGGTTATAGAGACTTCAGATTTGCATAATCAAAATCATAGATTATACAGAGATAGGTTTTAATTTCTTCCCGTCAATTTGTAAATATTGAGTTTTCAACGAGACAAGTAGTTACAGTGTATCATCATTGCAGTATCAGAGATTCAAAGAACCACTATGTTATGTTGTTACATTTATTTTTGAAGTTGTACATATATGTATTATTAATGTTTGTATGGTACATTATCAATAGCACATTCCATTAAGAAAATCTTAATCACTCCTCCCACTTAAAAGGTTTCACTTTTCGTACATCAAATCCGAAGCATCCTGCACCTAATAAGCCATTGCCGCTTACTCCTTCAATAATACCTGTAAATCCGGTATTAATATCAGAACAGAAGAATTCCACAGTGGCTTTCCCATCCTTGTTTGTAATAAGAGAAGGCTCCCATAATAAAGTATTCCTGTAATCGGGAATCATATTATTTTGTTCTTCTTTTTTATCGTAGTTTGGCTGGTAAAACTTACGTTCTCCATAGTAGGCTTTAATTCTTGAAAGGTTGTGCATCTTTAAAAGCTCTTCCTCCGTAAGCTGGGGGTAGCGGTACTTGATATATCCCCCCCCATAAAATACAGTCTTATCGTATGTTTCATCAAGAATTTCACCGTTCTTGCCATATAGCACACGGTACGTTTCTCCTTCAACGGGTTTTGTACTATTTAAATCTCTCCCACATTCAAAACAATTTAATATTTGATGAGAATGAGAACAAATAAAATCATTATTCAGATCCAATTTTGTAATACTATCTAATTGCCCCATATATTTGTCCCTAAAAACCTGTTTTTCTTTTCCTTTTATCATTATTTCTTCTAACTCAATAATATTAGGCCCCACAACATACGCTCGGGTATTTTCTTCTTTAGTCTCTTTTGAATTAGCTATTGGGAAGCTTATGTTTTTGTTAACTATAAAACTTTTAATATTGCCAAATGGTTCTGCGATATTTATAAGGCTTTTATATCGGGAGCTCATTGGTTTAAGGTAAACATATCCCCCCTGGTACATCTTTAAATGTGATGGTGTAACCGTAAAACTCCCTGTCGGGCCTGCGGTAATTAAATCTTGCTTTTCATCTTTACCTGGGTTGTGAGCCATCACGAATTGTTGCAAACCTTGTTCTTGTTTCCTTTTCTGGGCGGCATGCACTTCCCCTTTTATGCCATCAAAAATAATTGGCTGTTTTGTTTTTTGTTCTTCTAAAACCTCCCCGCTCCATAGGCACTTCCGCCAGCCCTGCGTTAGCATTAATAAATCAAGGGCTTCCTCCCGATGTTCGCTCTTTTCGTCAAAATAATAACGAGGGTCATACACCCTACCTTTTAATTGCGACGACAGGTAGCAGTGGGTAAGTATATTTTTACTATCAAGGTTATTGTGGTAAATTTTATCATAAATACTTAACCCTAAATGGGTTTGTATGGGCAGCCCGTTTTCGTCTTTTACCATTATCTCAAGTGTTGCCTTTTCCCTTGTGGCATATTTCTTTTTTGATAGCTTAGTTTCAATATGGAGTTTCCTATCCATATTTACATACACAAGTCTTTCAGCAACGGGCACTAATTCTTCATTAAAAATGGTAAGCTCAGCAATACCCTGTGGGAATTCGTTTAATGGGATCTTTATCCGTAAGCTGTTTTTCAATATGGCAGTAGCCATGCTATAGGTAATACCTCGCATTTGTGCCAACAGGTAAACTTTCCTGCCTTCTAAACCGGGGCTGCAGTTTAGCCTGAAGGTTAAATAGTTTTTATCTCTTCCTGTCAGTTCCATGGTTATGCCCTTCGACCGAGCCTCTGGCAAACGGAAGGTATCAATTAGTAAAGGTTGGGAAATTTGCACATAATAGGTTTTATCCGGTAAAGGAGTAAACCCGAAACTGCCCATCCCGGCATGGGTAGTTTCAAATTCCAGTCTCGGAGTATTATCCTCAAACAGGGTGCCCCTAATTGATTCCGGTAATCCTTTACGGTTGACCGCCTTGAAGGCGACTTTGCTTTTTATGCCCGTTATCAGATGCCCGCCTTCAGGGAACAGAGTAAATTGCATGGGGGAGCCTTTGTGGTATGGAACGGGCAAAATCAGGTTTTCTTCTTTGTCGGTGTGCTCTGCCGTTATCGCCACCTTAAGTCCAGGGGCAGTGTGTGACGGGTTATAGGTAAGGGATGTTTCTCCATATTGGTTGGTTGTTGTATTTACCTGCTGCAATACTGTACTGCCCTGCATTAATTTTGCATCAATCTGGGCATATAGGGGCTTTCGGGTTTTGGTTAGGGCTGAAAGGCTTAGGCAGATTGTATCTCCTTTGGAGAACGAAGGCTTGTTAAATTTTGCTGTTACCGATACTTGGGGCTTCATGTCTCTTTTAACCGTTATTTTCCTGACTGCGTTAAACTCCAGGCTGTCGTTAAAAAAAGAGTGGGTTGTAAAGGCTGCCAACAGATAATTGCCCACAGGTAATGTATCATGAACGAATACGTGCCCATCGGCAAAACCATTTTTTATTTCGTATTTTTCCTGCCAAACGGGGTGATTATTACCTTCTTTTAATAGCTGAAGATAAAGGGTTTTGCTTAGGGTAGAAGGCGTAAAATATTTCGCATTCAAAATATAAGCTTTAAACCAGAGGTCTTCACCGTTCTCGTAAATGCCCTTGCTGGTTTGGATATAAACCAGTTCCGTGGCTTGATTTTTTGCTGAATTATTTGGTCTTTCTGCCGGTTTAGTGGTGATGGACTGCGCTGTCAATAGCGAAAAAGAGGCAGCAAAATAGATTAGCAGGAAGCAATACTTGAAAAACCTTTTTCCTTTGCCTTTAAAATACTCATTTATTAGAAAAAAAAACATAATTCTATAAAACTATTCATTATTTAGGACTTCGAAGTTATTTGCGCTTTTAAATTGCTAAAAGCCTGTTTATTGTCCGGAGACTGGAACATATGCATATCAATTTTTTTTATTTTTTAATCGGATTATACATGGGTAGTGACTATTATCTGTCGGGATAGCAAATATATCTTCACGATCGATATATACATTCGGATGCTCCTTCACTTGTACGCCTATTTTTTGTTGCAGAATTTTAAGTGAAGAAATTTTTGTAAGTACGAACAGGATTTCCTTGTTCTCAATGTTGTCCTTCATAAACGCTTCAGCTACTTGTATGCAGCCATGGCAACCTAAGCCTGGTAATACAACAATCCAATTTACATTATTATCCACATCTATTTTGTCAATAGCTGAACTTAAGTGTTCTTGCTCAATATCTTTTTCATTTTTTTTGCACGCTACAGAAAGGGATAAAATAAGAATAATTATTACAGTGAAATAGGTGAATTTGTTTAAATCCATTTTTATAATTCTTTAAGGGTAAATATTTTTAGCGTAAGGTACACCTCTTCAAAATCTTTTTCAATATATTCTATGTTCAAGCCTTCCTTTGTTACAAAAGAATTTTCCCAGTGCCAATCATTCATATTGCCAATTACTGTTTCACCCAGGTATTTGAAATCTTCATCCATAATTATAATTGCTATGGGTTTATCCTTCCATTTAGAACGTTTTGTTGCATTAGGAATCTTTTTTAACAGGAATCGATAATATACCTTGCGGAATTTGTCGTACTTAATGGCGGAATAAAAATCATGCTTGATATAGTGGCTCAAAATAACTTCATCTGGGGTCTTTTGGGGCTTCCTGTTAATTGAATAAATAGTTCCGGCAAAATTACTTCCTGCATAGACTTTTTCGTAACGATTTGAATTAATTTCAGTAATGTATAAATCGTGTGAAACCGGGAAACTATATATTAGTTTATCTCCATCAGGATGCAGCTCAGGATAAACTTCTGTGAACAAACCACCGTTCCAGTTGGAGCCAAAACCATACAACTCCTCAGGGTATAAATGATTAAAAACAACATTGTTTGATTTTAAATCAATTTGGGCACTAAACTTGAGATTCTCCAAAATCGATTCAGAGAGGGAATTAAAATAAGAACCTGTAAACAATAGTTTTCCATCAGCTTCTATGAATGGGGTAACAGTTCTCGGATAGTATTGTGGATAATTTTGGAACCATGTATTCTTGTCTCCATTGCCTTTTAATGATATCCTCTTTAGCGTTTTACTTTTATGATTTGTATGTACTATTTCGATAATAGCTAAATTATACACATATATAGAATCCATGTTCTTAATAAAGTAGCCATCAGACTTACGTATGCCGTTACTCCCTTGTCTTTCATAACGAATCTTTCTTGCAAATTTCAATGTTTCGTAATTATAAAAATAGATGGAGTTATCATATCTGTTTATAAATGTAAAGTAACGAACTCCCAGTGAATCTTGAAAAATTTGTGTGTATTGTGGTTTTGGTGCAGAAACAGAATCAAGTACCATCTTTTTCACCTGTTCTTCCTCTAGTTTTAAAACAGGCTGAAGCCGGCCTTTTTCTTCATTTTCCACCTTAACTGCAATAGTGGAACAGGCTACCACCATCCATAGTATAGCACACGTGAAATACAACCTATAATTCATAACTTTTTACTTTATTAAAGCCAGGTCTAAGTTAATACAAACCTGGCTTAATGAGATGTTTTTTTCAACTTAATTGAAGGAGGTAATTAAATTAAGAATTTGGGTCACAATCATATGGCTCCATACCAATAACACACCTGGTATTCGTACCATTACACTTCCCATTTAATATAGTACCTTTGTCACACTCTGCTTTGGCAATTTTCCCAATGGTTAACAAACCATCATTTTCAGTAGCGTTATTTTCATTAATTGATACATTAGCAAAAAATGCTACTACGCAAATGGCTGCTACCGTAATTTTTAAAAAAATCTTTTTTTTCATTTTGTAAATTTTTTACATTAGTTACTTAACATTTTACATTTTGTTTTAATTCCCATTTCATTTCAGGTTTGGCTACCAATCAGGTTAAAACGCTTTCTTTGCCATTTCACCTCCTTTTTTTAAAGATTAAAAACCAGGTATGTGGGGAAATTTGAGTTGCTGAATTTCCTACTTTATTATTTTGGCTTATATTTTTCATCTAAAATCCAATGTGTTAAATGTTACGTGAGTAGTTATTCTATGCTATTGTATAGAATATTATGTATTGTTCTAATTTTTATATGTATTTTTTACAAATGTATTTAATAAGGTAGAAGAAATTGTAAAAGTTGTTGATTGTCTTTTGCAAAAGTTCGGTTAAGAATTTCATTATGATTTAGATTGGTTTAAGGCGAATATAGATATTATTTATATAAGTAGCATATCTACTTAATGTGTTTTAGGACATGTTCAAAAAATGATACACCTATTTGTGGATTAATAAACTAATAGTAGAAGGAACAGGGTAATAGTACTTAATTTTAAAATTATTGATTTCGTAACATGATTCTCCATTGTGGTAACTACTCTTTGTTTTCCCATAAGTATTGGTTTCCTGGATATATATCAAAACTTTGTTTTCAAGTGCTTTAATAAATTCTTTGCTGTTTATGTCATTGCAAGTCCAGTTACCGGTTAAACAAATGGAGCACATTAAACATTTTACCAAAAAGTAATTGTATCACTAACTGTGAATGGACGTGAAATATCCTGAAAGCGATATAAGGTGTTTTCATATAGGCCGTCAACCACTAGGAGGCTATCTTTTAAAGGTTTTCGTTTATAAACAAATTTCCACTTATTTTTATTCCAGAATAGAAGTTGATAGTCTTTATCTTTTTTTACATACTCGTATCCACTAATTTTATCAATGAAAAATTTCTTATTGAGGGTAGTTGAAGATCCTGTAATATATTTTTTATTCCCATCTATTTCCAAAATAAATGGTTCTGAAATCGGATAAATTCGATTGTTGTGATAATATCCGACGATATACATTATATCTGCACCCATATTTGGAAAAACTACTGTGTTTTGTTTTAATTTACCCCATTGAATCGGTCTCCATGTTTGATTGTTATAGATGCATAAATACAGATAGTCTTTTTTTATTGGAAGTTTTTGCACCTTATATTCTACATCAAATGTTTTTATATACTCTGTCGTAACATCTTCAATATTTTTTGTTCGAAAAAACGGAGGAATTGTATTTAAGTCCTTTGCTTCTGGATGCAATTGATCGGTAGTTATACCAAAATTCCGTCTAAACACTCTTGTCAACCGTCTCCATCTATGTTCTTCAAAAGTTTGGTGATGCTCTCCGGGTTGTTGTTCTCCAGGGCCAAAGCTCCATGATTTTCCATTTTCATCGAAAATAACACACCAGCTATGCCCGAAATTGTATCTACCATGAACATCAAAATCAATTGCAACCGGGATACCAAGAGAACGCATAACAGATGCACCATAAACTGTTAAATCATCACAATTCCCACTTCCAGACTTTATCATTTCAGGAACTGTTTGTGTACCAACACCACCCAAATACCAACGATCATCAAAAAAAATATCATTTGCCAACTGAGCATTAACAGCTTTACATGCTTCTAAAATAGATTTACTCGATAACGTATCCAAAATGTGACTATATTTTTCATTTAAGATTTCAGCCCAGGAAGAAATAGGTTCATCAACTACCCGATAAGGAAGAATATATTTACAAAACTGATCAAAATCAACATTTTCTTTCCATGGGCTATTTCTCCAAACTTTGATTATGAAGTCGATGTGATTAATTAAATATTTAGATTTTAGGTTTTTGACATCATACAAAGTTTGGTGATTAATATGAGAGATTCCAAAGACAGAATCCCTGGCTTCTCTTGTTGAACGTACAGATGGGTACGCCATTGGATTAAAAACAACAGGCTCGTTGGATTTATTTTTTAACTCAGTTCTTTGCGATGAATAAATAGAACTATTGGCAATTAAGTATTGGGCAGCTTTAAATTTATCTTCATCTATATCATTGTTTTTATAATGAATTAAAACTTTTTCCAATTCACTACGATTTGCCCCTGCCTGGTGTAGAGCCATTTTTAAGTGCTTTGGATTATTAATCAGCAATTCCTTCCCAAATAATACTAATGCAACAATAACAACAAGGCTAACTACAAGAAGTAATGTTCTGCTTTTCATTTATACTTTTTAAAATTGTTTTCTTTCTCCTTAAGTTTTGATATTTCAATTATTTTTTTCATTTCCTCTTTCATCTCAATAATTGCCATTGATTCAATCTTCACCTTTTTTGCTAAGAGTTCCTTGGCAGTCTCAAAAGCCTCTTCATTGTAGCCATTCTCAGAGTAGAGTTTTGCCAATAAATATTTTGGATAGAATCGATTTGGAACCATCAAAGCGGCTTTTGAATATGATTCCATTGCCAAATCGAATTCACCAAGATTTTTATAACTATCACCCAGAGTGGTATAAACTATAGAATTTGGCAGATATTTTTTTGCTTGTTCAAGTTGTGTTATTGATTTTTTGTCCTCTCCACTTAGCGACAATGCTTTAGCATATTGAATTAAAAATTCACCATTATTATTTAGAACAGATAATGCATCTTCATAATATTTCAAGCTATGTTTATAAGCACCTAATCTAAAAGTAGTATAACCAAGCTTCCAACTTCTTTGTGCCTTGTATATATCTGAAATATTGGATAGTAACAATATGGACAATCCTACTAAAATAATTCCAATAACTCTCCTCCCCCAAGTATTAAAATTGAAATTATTTTGCTGAAATTTAAAAATAGGTTCTTGAAAAGAGGTAATTATCGCCATAAATAGTACCAGATTTAATTTTATGGGCAATATTTCAAGGGGATATGAAAAAAGGCCAAAAACCAAGATTGAAATTAGACCAGCTTTAGCTGAAATCAACAACATAATCTCGTTTCCGGTCAAATTTATTTTTTGTTTACTGAAAAGAAGTAGATACAGTATGACAAATACAGTAATCAGTCCAACCACCCCATATTCTGATGATATTCTAAAAAATTCATTAAATGCATATGTATTATTGTCAGCCAATGATGCAAAATTAGAATTCGGATTTGTTGCAAAAAAGTCAGCTTGATATTCCATATAATTGGCTTGAAATCCATTTGTTCCATGGCCAAACAATGGCTTATCTTGTATCATTTTAGAAGTTACGTTCCAGATTAGCCGTCGTCCATCGGCTGAATCTTTTTTCATTCGGTACAATCCAACTGAGGTTAGAGAAATTATAACTATTGCTAAAATTGAAAACAAAAATTGAAACCCTTTAGTTTTAAAATTTGTTTTTCTAATTTTTGTTTTCCAATGCTGTTTCTTTTCATCAAGTGCTCGTTTGTAAAACTGAAAAACCAGATATAGCATAGATGGAATTATAGCCAACAATGCCGCACGTGACATTGAAACTATTATTATAAATAATATTGACACTACCGAGAACAATGCTACAAATATTGTAACCCATTTATTTAAATGGATTTTGTTTTCGAGAAAATGCTTGGGGGTAATAATAGAACAAATGTGCGTTGAAGAATATTTTTTATTACATAGTGTATGCCAAAGAAAAACGATTGAAATAGGTAATACAGATGCCAAATACCCTGCAAGAGGTCCAGGATTATTAAAACTGCCAGTTATATTAAAATACTCATGATTAGATTGTAATACATCTGATATCTGCAAAATAGCATAGATTGATTGCACCAGACCAGAAATTCCAATTGTAAAGAGTAAAATTAAGTTGTTCCTTTTTATTTGTTTAATAAATAAATACAAAACCACAAATCCCAATAATTCATAAATAACAATTGGATTGAAAAGAGAAATATTTTTAAATAATATTGGGTGAATTGCAAAATATAAAATCAGAAATAGAATTATTATATCGATCCTTGTGCTTTCGAAACTGATTTTAATTTTCCTTATAATAAGTACAAATCCAACAAAAAAAAAATTAGATTGCTTATCAATAAAAATAAAAGAAATTGACCGATTTTGGATGTTACAAATAAATTAATAGATCCAAATGGAATTATTACAAAAAGTGTACTAATTACAATAATTACACCTCTATTAATATTAATTTTTGCTTGAGAAATTAAGTTATGTAGATTCTCGAACATGTTCTTTCTTATAAGATACAAGCTCCATCACAATT
>DAOVYZ010000142.1 GCA_030635365.1 Bacteroidales bacterium | reverse complement strand
ATCTGATAAAGTTTGATTCGTTCTCAGTTTGATGGTGAGTTACCGGAATATTAATCTTTGTATTTTTCTCGGTTTTAGCCGATATATTAACAAATGTATTACCTCTGTTGCCATCAATATCAACTATTCCGGACAAAAATGCAGTACCATAGAATGATTGATTATCTATAATTGTTGTATTTAATGTGTGTATTTTATTTGCATCGATGTTAAAATTAAAACTGATATCCTTTTCAGGGCCAAATTTTACAAAACCGTTAATAATTCCTTTGTTATCAAAAGAGTCAAATGCGTCGACATTTGTAAACACTAAAGAATTATTCTCAACCCTAGTCTCAGTTGTGAAAGTGTAACGTGTTTTCAGGTAATCAATTGTCATCGCAGCATCCTGCATATATAATGTCCCATTGAATTTGGGTTGTTTTAATGATCCGGTGACTAAAACCGTTCCGTCACTTACTCCTTCTACGTTAGATGCAAAACTGTTTAGATACGGATTTAAAACATGAAGTCCTAATTTATCTAAAATGATATTGAATTGAATATTATCTTCATTTGGATAATAGTTGCCAGACACATTAACGGTTCTTTTGTCATCGTATAATGTCGATGCTTCTAACTGAATGGCTTTATTTTGATCAATCCATCGGCTAAATATTTGAGTATAGCCGAATTGTTCTTTGTTTAATATAAGGTTATCAATTTCAATATTAGCATAGAATAGCGGGTTGTTATAAATGCTTGAAAAATTAGCTTTCCCATTAATTTTACCCTCAAATTCCAGTTTGTTTTTCTTTGTAATAGCATTAATGTGGCCTAAATTTAAATCCCTGAAATCGAAGAATAATGTATCCTCAGGATTCTCGGAGATTTTGCCATTTACATCAAAATATTGATTGCCATGATTCATTTTAAAATTATTGATAGCATATGAAGTCGTATCAATTTTAATTATTGATTTATTAATATACCACAAAGAATCTTTTACAATGACTTGAGAAGGCAATACTGTTATAGTAAAAGAAGGTGTTCCGTAAGGTTTTTTTTTGATCAATTAAAGTTGATGATAAGATTTTACCCTCGTAATTGACAGTGTCCATATTACTCCAATCAATTTTTAGATCAATGTTGTTATTATGTGTTATAGAAGTTGTTTTAAAATTATCGAGAGTAAAATAATTGTTTAGTAAAAAGCTATTGCATTTAGTTAAAATTGTAAATAGACTATCATTAGAGAATGTTGTAAAGGACAAATTGTTAAATGTGTGATTATTATAATTTAATTTATTCGCATATGCTTTTAAGATTAACTGCCCTTGTTTAGCATTATATTTTAAATTCAGTGTGGAGCTATCACTAAGTTGTACATTTGGCAGGAAAAACCTGCTAATGATTTCAGTTTTCTTTAGCGATACATTTAAAGATAAATCATTGTTATATTTAAGAGTCAAAGTGTCAGTGGATTCATTTATAAGTGCAGGGAGATAATTAAACCAGGTATTTTTAATTGATTGTAAAAGAGAGTTGGATTTATATGTTCCAGTCAAAAACGCATCTATATAATCAGACTTAAGTTCTACCCTATGAGTATCTGCATATTGTTTTGAAATAAACTTTAAAGTATCAAATCCCATTTCTTCATTAAACTTTATTAGCTTGGCATTTGAGAAGTTTATTTCTCCAATTACATTGTCTAAATTTATTCCAACAAAATTAGCATCTAAATCAAATGAAAGATTTGAGGTAGTGTCTTTAGTATCTATATTAAGTCCATATAAATTAGCTTTGGGGACACTCGCCTTAAAATTGAATTCAGGTATTTGCTCTGAAAAGTCAATTCCACCACTAAAATCAATAACTATATTCGGGTCAGATATATTTAAATATCCATCATACGTTTTTTCGGTTAGGTAACCATCGATTATTATATTTTGGTAGTTATAATTATTAATCTCAATATTATGTATTATCCCGTCAGTTGTAGCTTGTACAGACTTTTTTCCTTTTGATGAACCATTAATCTGGGCATCCATACTAATTTTGCCTATTCTTTCTGTTCCTTCAACCAATTCTCCTATTTGGAAATTACTGGTTTTTAAGTTTCCACTAAAAGCAAGGCTTTGTGATGTGTCAGGGCGTAAGTAAAGGTCAGTTGAGATACTTCCCAAGTCTGAGGTTAGCTTCCCGTATGTTACAAAATCATCATAAAAACCTGCAAAGTTACCCTTGTAGTTAATACTCCCAAGTTTATTAAAACTTTCTGGGAATGCGAATTCCTTATTATTTATAAATCTATTAATTATATCAAAATCTTTAGCACATGTTACCAACTTCTTAAAATCAATATACATAAACATTTGTTTGTGATTGGGAAGCCCATTTAAACTGAAATCAGTTATTAGTTCTGTTTGTTCACCAACCCGAAACATTACATTTTTACCTTTAAACGTACTCAGTTTACTATATACCCTGCCTGAAAGAACAGTATTTAAATTTATGTTTTTAAATATTCCAGAGAAATAACCAATATCTGAGAAACTAATGTTTGATTCTTGAAATGCTAAATCTAGTCTTATATTTTTGGCAAATTGTTGGTACTCATCAAAGTTATTGTGATAAAAGCAGAGTGAATCGGAGTTTATATATGAGTAGGGTG
Organism: Bacteroidales bacterium; assembly: GCA_030635365.1. Lineage (GTDB taxonomy): Bacteria > Bacteroidota > Bacteroidia > Bacteroidales > UBA12077 > UBA12077. Next base: position 5,459 of record DAOVYZ010000142.1, on the reverse strand, counting down.
TTCTGATTTTAACATTTCGAAAAATCATATGTTTCTTTCCAATACTCATGTTGAATTTTACATTATATGCATAGAATCCTTCTTTTTCTTTAAATTTTAATTTTTTTGTATAAAAATTAACAGTACCATCTTTTATGCTAAAATTTCTTATATCAAGATCATCGATATAGCATACAAGGTCATTGAAGTTTATTACTCCGGAAGCTTTATGCCTTTTTCGAATTGATTTGAACCGGAAGACAGATTGGTGCATTTCAATGTTTTTAAAAGAAATTTGCCAGTTGGATTTTTCTTGAGGGATAGTATCAATTTGTACTGTATCTGCCTTACCAAACCTCATATTTATAGGTTGTAAAGTGTCAAATTTATGAAGGTAGATTCTCGCATTTAGTAAATTAACTTTTGTAATATCTATCTTTTTGTCTTTTCTATTAAATTTTTTCAGGTAACATATTACTTCCTTGGAATAAAACAATGTATCTTTTAACTGATCCTCAATATAAACATTATTTAAAACTACACGGTTAAAAAATCTAAAGCCTACCGATTCAACTTCAAATTTAGCATTAAGGTTTTCAGAAACTTCTTGGGCTATTTCCTGAGTAATATATGTTTGAATTTTTTTACTTTGTAGGACAAAAAAAGTTATTATTGGTATAATTAAAATTACCAATAAAAAAACGGTCAATATTTTATATATTTTTTTAATACTTTTGCCCTTTTAAAACCTAACGCAAAAGAAACAAAAAAAATTATAAATAACTCAAAATTCTTACTAATAAATGAGTACTATATTAGGAATTGAATCATCTTGTGACGATACTTCAGCAGCGATTATTAAAGATGGATATCTTCTATCGAATGTAATTGCAAATCAGAGCGTGCATATGATCTATGGAGGAGTGGTTCCTGAATTGGCTTCCAGGGCACATCAACAGAACATTATTCCTGTGGTTGACCAGGCTTTAAAAAAAGCTGATATACAAAAAGTTGATATTAGTGCTGTGGCTTTTACGCGAGGACCGGGATTATTGGGCTCATTGTTAGTGGGAACCTCATTTGCTAAGTCTTTTTCATTGGCTATGGATGTTCCTTTAGTCGAAGTGAATCATTTACAAGCTCATATTCTTGTTCATTTTATAAAAGAATTGGAGAAAGATAAAAATATACCTGAATTTCCATTTTTGTGTTTATTGGTTTCGGGAGGGCATTCGCAGTTAGTTGTTGTTAAGGACTATTTGGAAATGGAAATAATTGGTCAAACTATTGATGATGCTGCAGGTGAGGCATTTGATAAATGTGCTAAGGTTATTGGATTGCCTTATCCCGGAGGGCCGGTTGTAGACAAAAATGCTCAACAGGGTAATAAAAATGCTTTTACATTTAATAAACCCAGAATTAAAGATTTAGATTATAGTTTTAGTGGTTTAAAAACTTCATTTTTATATTTTATCCGTGATAAGGTTAAAGAAAATCCTGATTTTGTTAAAAATAACCTTATGGATTTATGTGCCAGTATTCAATATACCATTATTGAGGTTTTGATGGATAAACTTGAAAAAGCAGTAAAACTAACAGGAATAAAACAAATTGCTGTTGCAGGAGGGGTTTCTGCTAACTCGGGGTTAAGAAATGCATTATTAGAAAGGGCTAAAATATACAAGTGGGAGACTTTTATCCCTGAGTTTAAATTTACTACTGACAATGCAGCTATGATTGCTATTACCGGTTATTATAAATACTTGAAAAAGGAATTTGCAAGCCAGGATATAGCTCCATTGGCGAGGTTTCCTTATTAATAAATGCCTAACCTGCTTGCCAGCAGGCAAGAGTTTAAAATACTTATGAATGATCTAAAATTTAAAATTGTTAATAAGCCGATTATAATTCATTTTAGCCCAATACAAAGGCGTTGAAATTATAATTAATAGTGCCAAAGTAGATAATCCAATACCTATTCCGAATATATCAGATAAAAAACCTAAAACGGGAGCAATTATAGCAGCCAAAAGACTTTTTGCCTGCGAATTAGCTGAAAGTGCAGTGGATAGAATATCATCATGATATAATTCGCTAACATAAGCAACACCAATTGGATTTCGAATATTTTCGGCAAGGTATATTGCAATGTAAAACATGATAGAAGCAAAATAAAATCCGTAATGAAAAAATATTCCACTTAAAAATGCTAATACGAATCCGATATACATAGTCAGATTTAAAATTAATTCTATAGATTTTATTTTGTCTTTTAATTTTCCTGCTTTGCGTGATACATAAGAGGTTAAAGAATAAATAATAAAATATAAAATCCCAATAAGTATTGCTGATCTTTGATTATCAGATAAAGCCAGCATGACCGGAATAGATAAAGCAAATGTTTGAATTACGGCTTGTAAATAATCCTTAATAGCTCTGTGAAATCCACTGTGAACAGAGAGATTTGCAATTGCCCTTAAAATCTGTTTGTTTTTAAACGAAAATATAAAATCACGTAATACTTTGTATAACCTTTCTTTAATACTATCAGTTTTTGAATAAATATTTTTCCCATCCAATGCTTTAGGATAAGTAGAAATAAGCAGCAGGTCTAATAAATACGGAATAGTTGAAAAAATAAAAATTGATTTAAAGTTTCCGGTATAAAAAACAATTAAGGCGGCGAGTAATGCAGAAATTGCAGAACCCATTTGCGACCACGATCTGGTATGTCCGTAATAATGAACACGCTGATCATTCCAGCCTTTTATTTTTAAATAATCGAAAATCATTGCTTTATGAGTACCGGTTCTAAAGGCATCTCCAATAGCATAAAATATTATGGCAATGATAAAAGTATAATAAGAGTTTGATGTAAAGAATATTAAGAAGGAAATGATATAAAATAGAAATGAAACAATAAGTGATTTTTTTCGGCCAAAAACATCAGCAATTACTCCTGACGGGATTTCCAAAATATTAATAAATATTTCGCGAATCGCGTATAATGTTCCTATTTGCAAAAAGCTTATATTTTTTTCAAGAAAAAATAAAATCAGAAATGGTTCAAAGAAGCGTAAGTTCTTTAAAAACCCGTACATGCAGAATTTGTAATACTGAATATCTTTTACAAAAGCTTGGGATATATAGTACTAAATTAAAGCGGTACAAGCTATTTATCTTATGTCACTTGAATAGTTGTAAAATATTTTTATTGGTGTTTCTTAAGCGAATGTATTGCAATAAATATAGATCCTATTATTAAAACTAAGAAACTGATAGCAAACAGGGTTTGCCTTTTAATTATTTTTAGTATAGGATGGTTTTTATCAGTAATATCGGTAATTATTGATAAAGCAAAATCAGGCAAACGAGTTGTTGGATCTTGTTTAATATACATAAATTCCGCATTCAATTTTTGATCTTTTATATTGAAATCAGAAGCTTGGTCATGTTTTTCCAGAAAAGCATTTACTATTAAACTATCAGGAACATACCTGTTCAATGGCTCGTCGATAAGGGGGAATTGGTAATCGTTATTTCCAAACCAGTAATTTACAGAAACTATATTATTATTCTCATCTGTAATTTGCTTGAGCCTGTTTATAAACATTTCCATAATTTTATCAGCCACTTCAGAATAACTTCCAATCTCAATTAAAAAATTACCGTCAGGTGTTGCTTTATAAGAATATGACTTAAGCCGTTTAGTGGAAGATTCAAATTGAAACCTTTCAGCAAAGAAAGCTCTCGATTTTAGAATTTTGTTTAAATGATTTAATTTTTCTTCCCCAAAAGCTGAAAAATCTAAACCCCAATCAGGAGTGTAAGTAGTATTTACTACAATATTTTCTTCAATAATGTAAAGGTCATGGAAAACAGAATCAAGGCCTAACGATTTAATTTGTTTATTTAAGTTCTCAGATTTGAGATCAATATTTTTCTTTTTAGTAAGTTTGTCTAATGTCTCTTCTTGCAAATCATAAAATGATTTTTCAAATGTTTTTAGAGCAGAAACCTGAAAATCACTTATTCCAATTATTTCATTCCTAATTTTATCTCTTAATTCTCTTTCACTATTTCGTTGTATATTAATTGTATCCTGAATAGTAATAATTGCTAGAATAATATTTAGTAGAAGGACTGTAAATGTTACTTTAACGAATAATAATTTGTAAATAGATTTTCTTTTTGAACTTTTGTCCATGACTAAAATAATTTGGTTAAAAAAGTGTTGGTTAAGTTAAGAAAAAAGAAATTACTATTAAAGAAATGTACATTTTTTATCAACTAAATTCTGTTAAATTGATTAATTTAGCCATGAATATTTTAATCAATAATAATTATGATTGACATAAAGCAACACAGCTTATATAAACCAATGGAAGTGGATACAGTATTATCTGCAATTTTTAATATCTTTTTCAAAAAGTTCTTAATACTGTTTGTATTTAGTTTTATTGCAGTTTTCATTATTCAGATGTTTTTTTATTATGCTGGTTTTTTCGAAATATCTAAAATTTCAGATCCCTATGAAATAATGAGAGCTCTACCGGCATTTATGAGTAAAATAGCTTTATTGTCTGTTGTTTCTGTTATTGTATATGGGGTATTGAATTCTTTTCTAATAAATTATATAGTAAAAAGTGATTTTGACCCAAAAATTTATCCGGGAGATTTGTTGTCGGAATCCATAGGCAAATATTCTATTCACATGATTTTCTTTTTAATCCTTTCAATGGTGATAGTTGTTGCAGGAGCTTTTATAGGTATTATAGCATTTATTATAGGCTCATTTGTAGCATTTATATATCTTGGAACGGTTTTAATGGTTGGTGGAACTATTGTAGTTGTTGAAGAAAAAAATGCAATTGAAGCCATAGGTAGAGCATTTACATTATCGCATAAAGATTTCTGGCCTGTTTTAGGTTCAGTTGTTCTATTTTTTCTAATTATGATATTATTGGTTTTAATAATAGGAGCAATTGTTGCAATACCAATTGTTATCATGTTTTTTGATAATCTGAAAGATACCGGGAATATACTCGATGCATTTAATTTACAAGCATACGATATAGGAATTTGGACAGTTGTTATAAACTCGGTTGTATCTGCTGTAACATATCCATTATATGCTATATTATCAGTTGTACTTTATTTCAAATTAAAATACAAAGAAGATCAAGGCCAGCAAAACTAGTAGAGCGTTCTTTAATTAGTTTTGCATAAAATTTATTTTAGATTTTTCTTTAGACAAGGCAAAATTTGCAAGCATAGCTGTAGCTACGATTAATAATTTTAACGAAGTATAAAAGAAAAAGATCAATAAATTTGTAATGATAATTAGGGTTTGCTGATAAAGTATTATTATACATATAATATAATAATTATCAACCATATATGTTGATAATTATTGCATGAATCAATAGTCTAAATGCAAATAAAAATGTAATTTAATCACAAAATGTTTGCATTATGAT
>DAOVYZ010000289.1 GCA_030635365.1 Bacteroidales bacterium | reverse complement strand
TTTTTCATATATTTGATTGCTAAAGTTTTTTAGCAAATTTTAATCATCTTACTATATAATTTTTGCTTAAAGCAAAAAATGACACTTAAGAATTGTTTTTTAACTTAAAAATGAATTATGGAATTATTTAAGGAACAAAACAATATATCAGCAGCAATTCTGGCTGGAGGAACTAATAAACGATTTAATGGAAAAACTAAGGCTAATATTCAAATTAGCGGAGTTCGTATTATTGCTCGGACTGTAAAAATATTGCATGAAATTTTTGATGATATCGTTATTGTTACAAATACACCTGAGGAATTTAAAGGATATAGCCACTTCAATCTTGTACCTGACGAAATAAAAAATGTAGGCCCTCTGGGAGGGATTCATTCGGCTTTGCAAGCTGCAAAGAATGAAGGAGTATTTATTTTTGCAAGTGATATGCCGTGTATCTCCAGTGAGTTGGTAAAAAAACATATCGAATTTTATAATAAGCGAAAGTGCGATGCTGCAATTCCTAAGATCAATAATTTGAAAGAACCATTGCATGCAATTTATAATAAAAAAGTCCTTACGCAATTAACAGATTTCTTGGGTGGTACAAATAAATATTCAATTGAAAACTTTATAAAAGATATAAATGTTAGGTATCATAGTTTAAATGATACTGAAGAAAATAGAAGAGCGTTTATTAACATTAACACGCCACAGGATTTATCTTGTATGGAGCTATATACAACTGCAAATTCAATGTAATATATAGATTAAGTTAGTATTTAAGAGCCATTATCATTTTGATAATGGCTTTTTAGTTTTATATTTTTTTATCCTAACAATGGGGACAGGATCGTAACCATGAGTGCCCCATGGATGGCATTTAGATAATCGCCTTAATCCTAACCAAACTCCTTTAAAAGGGCCATGAATTTTAATTGCCTCAGTAAAGTACTCCGAGCATGTTGGTATATGTCTACACGATGCAGGTGTAAATGGCGAAATACACCATTTATAAAAGTAAACGGGAATTAAAAATATATATCCTACTATTTTCCTTAAAAATTGAAACATTCTAAAAATTATATTTGCAAATGTATGTATTTAGTTACAAAAAAAGCTTCCAAATAATTGGAAGCTTTTTAGTGATTAACTTTTATAATTATAGGTTTTTTATTTTGTATGTTTTTTCTCTTTTGGCAGCCTCTTTATCCCATGCAGGAACCACTTCTTTTAAGAACCTTTCTTTTTGGGCATTCATATTGTCTATATCTAATCCAATATACTTTTGCGCCTTAGCTTTCGTAGTAATATCAGGATATGGAACCTCTTGATTATAATCGAATGATGCAAGAACTCTTGCCAGTTTAAGTCTGGCTTCTTGAGCAATATTAATTCCGGTTGAAAGAATTCGTCCACACTCAATTGGGCTATGGAACGATCCTCCATGACTTGCCGCTACATAATCCCAACGCCACTGTGCATGTCTGATATCTTGTAAAATAACGTTCATTTGATTCTCATTTGCTCCTAAGGCCCAAGCTTTTCCTGCTTCTACATGAGCACGTACCAGTAATTCTTCAAGCTTATCGCGATTTTGTTTAATTTTATCTTGTCGTTCATATACATTAGCTAAAAGTTCTGTTGTTTCTTCTCTGTGACAAACCTGGCATGTATTAGCAATATTGTTTAATGGGCTTTGAATTTTATGGTCGGTAAACTTTTGTCCTCCCTCATTAAGATATGGCATATGACAATCAGCGCAAGCTAATCCACGTTGTGCATGTATTCCAGTTTCAAATAATTCGAAATCAGGATGCTGTGCTTTTAACATTGGCGCTTTACTAATCGTATGTGTCCAATCTTTAATTTTATATTCATCGTAATATACTTCCATAGCTTCAACAGAAGTACCATTGTCCCAAGGGAACGTTAAATATTTACCATCACCTTTAAAATAGTATTCAACATGGCATTGAGCACATGTAAGCTTTCTCATATCCTGATGACTAACTGTGTTAATATCGATTTCCATTCTATCGTACGCTTCTGCTAATGCAGGGCGAGATATACGCAAATTCATATTTTGAGCATCATGGCAGTCAACACAGCCAATATTATTTACTACTTCCGGGCCTAAAGTCTCCCATTTTCCTTTATAGAATTCAGCAACCCCCATTTCTTGCATTTTTCGTGGAACGTCAGGGCTTTTGCATGTCCAACAAGTATTGGGCATAGGGCTCGATTTTCCATCTACAGGAGCACCTGTTCTTAGGATCTTCCTCATATCATCTATTGCGTGCTCATGCCCTTTTCCCTGATTATATTCTTTTGCAAATCCATATCCAGCCCATAATACAACTAATCTTGGATCTTCTTCTAACATATCACGTTCTGCACTTCCATTGTATTTGCTCATAAAAGAAGTATCAACCGTTTGAAGAAAACGATTATATTGGCGGGGGAAATTTTCTCCCCATACATCATTTCGAGGTTCCCACTGCCCGTGTTCTACTTTAGGTGTATAGGCAAATACAGCTTCTGCTCTACGCTCAATTATTGATGATGCCAATATCCCCAAAAAGAAAACTACAACTATTGTAAATAGAAATAAAATCCAGCCTTTCCAAGGTTTTTCCTTTATTTGTTCACTTAGAGGTTTCATAATTATTTTAGTTTTTATATTGGACTCATTATTCATTATTCTGTTGTTAATTCTTTTATCCATTCTGGAACAGGGCTTTCAGGTAAGGGAGCATTTGCATTAGGAACAATAGATAAGCTGTTAATTCTCCCATGTGGAGTTTCCTTATGGCATTCCCAGCATAACCTGGTTTCCCTGTTAGAATGAAATTCTGTATTATTTATTTGTTGTTCTGCTGTTTTAATTAATTCTTCATGGCAGCGTAAGCAGTTTTGTTGCACTACTTGTATTCCTTCTTCCTTAATATGAATTACCTGGGGTTCCTTTCTTAAAGTAAAAATAGTTGCATGTCGTAAACCATCTTTAGCTTTAAAATAATAATGTGATACGATATTATTATGAGGTACATGGCATTCATTACAACTGGCAATTTCTCTATGCGAACTATGATTCCAGGTAGCATATTGAGGAACCATTATATGGCAGTTAATACAAGCTTGAGGATTATCAGATAAATATGACCCTGCTTTGGAAATATAAAATGAATATATTGTTAAACCTGCAAATATTCCAAGAATAATTAAAACTGGAAATTCCCATTTTCCCGGAGGCCTTAGTTTCTTGAAGAAATTGAGCATATATGAATTAAAAATCTTTTAGTATTTAAATCAAATATACAAAAAATAAAGTTAATAGGTAATCTAATGCTTAAATTCTTTTTATTTGTAATTAATTTAATTTACGAACCTTTTGGAACGATGTAGCAGCATCAATCATTTTAGCAAAGCTAACCCTTTGCTCTGTTTTTACCGATTTGTATTCATATCCATTTTCACCTTCAACCAGTGTGCTTTCACCCATTTCATATCTTAAACAATCTACTTTATCTCCAATAAATAATGGGTTTCCATTTAAATCTTGTAATTCCTTTTTCCTTTTTTTCTTTTTAAATAAACTAAAGCTCATTTTTTTAAATAATTTAATATATTTGGGTATAAGTTAAATAATTATACTTTGAATTACAATAATAAGATTTTAACTTATGAACTCAGGCAACAATGCATAATATTTCAGGTAAGTTATATTTTTAAGATTTAATAAAATTATGAATGATGTACCGATTGAATTATCTTTTTTTTTGGGTGGAACGGGTTTTTTAAATGGTGTATTTCTTTCAGTATATTTATATATTCGTAAAGGGCATATTTCAGCCAATAAATATTTGTCGTTATTGTTATTGGCAATTTCTATAAAAATTGGATATGCCTTTATATATTCAATAACTTCAAATTATATTGAAATACAATTTTTTTATTGGAAAATAGCCATAGCATCATATTTAAGTATTGGACCCTTGGCATTATTTTATACTATCAAAAGTTTTAATAATAAGTTTAAACTAAGGTTGAACTTGTTATTTCATTTTTTACCGGCATTAACTGTACTATTCTTATCTACCCGGATCATAGAACATCCGGTTCGGTTTGCTTTATGTCAGACTCAATTTTTTATTTATTTGGTTGCGGCATCATTTAAGCTGCGCTTTTTTTTCGCATCAAAAAAAATAATTATAAATAAACGTATTGAGAAGAATTTAAAATGGGCCAGAAATTTACTGATAGCTTTGATTCTTATATGGATTTCGGTACTAACCCGATATTTTATTGAATTGGCAACATTATATTCTTTCGTTATATATGTATTCATATTTCTAATTTTTGATAAAAATAAATTATTTACACATATTAACCCTGTGACCGGTAATATCCCTGATTTTAAAAACAAATTATTGTCATTCATAGATGAAGAGAAACCTTACCTTGACTCAGAATTGTCTTTAACAAGTTTAGCTGAGAAACTAGGTGTTAACAAAAATATACTTTCGAATGTTATCAATGATCAGCTGGGTAAAAATTTTACCGATTTTATTAACTCATATAGGATTAAAGAAGTAAAATCCAGATTCCAAGATCCAGATAGTCATAGATATACCATAGCAAGTATTGCCTATGATTGTGGATTTAATAATCTTTCCACTTTTAACCTGGCATTTAAAAAAGAGTTAAAAATGACTCCGCGGCAATACCAAAAAAATCAAAAAGGAAATACATAAATAATGATGAATTTACAATTTCATTAGTTCAAATTGAAATATATAATTTAATTGCATCCTAATCAGTGAGACTAATTATAAGTTAAACCTGTAATAAAGATAAAAAATGAAAAGATTTATTTATTCAATATGTGTTATTGCTCTTTTTTCTATAAGCTGTTACGCACAACAAGAAGAGGTAAAAGGAGATTCAACAGGACAGGTTATTGATACTGTAATTCCTGCACCAAGTTTAAAAGGAAACATGTTGTATACGCCCGATTTTCAGCCTATTGCTGTATATCTTCCTCCATCTTATAATAATTCGAATAAAAAATATCCGGTAGTTTACTATTTGCCCGGGTTTGGTGATAATATCATATATTATACAGTTTATGGAGCATTCGGATTTAGAGTAAATCAGTCACTGGATGAGCTTATTAATAGTGGCAAAATAAAT
>DAOVYZ010000398.1 GCA_030635365.1 Bacteroidales bacterium | reverse complement strand
CCCATTATCATCATATCATCTAATTGAGAATGTTCTCCTTGCCATTTTTTCATGGTTTTGCTAATATTTTCTTTTTGCTCTTTCATTGATTTATTACATATAGTGGCAAGTAATTCTTTGAATGCTTTTTGCTTAAATTTCAATCCCTCTTCACCTCCAAATTGATCAATATAACCATCCGAGAACAAATATAGCATATCTTCTTTTTTGAGATCAAATTCATTATTGGTAAAACTTTTTTCTACTTTAATTGCATGAATACCTATTGGCATTTTATCCGCTTTTAATTCTTTTATTTCTTCATTTCTAACAATAAAAATCGAGTTATAAGCTCCTGCATACTGCATTTTTAAGGACTGTTTATCAAGAATACATAATGCCATATCCATCCCGTCTTTTGACCCCCTGGTACCATATTCCTGATGAAGAGACTCTATAATATTTCCCCGCAATTGATCTAAAATTTTGTTGGCTTTTAATACTTTACTTTTATTTACTATTTCATTTAAAAATGCTATGCCCAGCATGCTCATAAAAGCTCCCGGCACACCATGCCCTGTGCAATCAGAAACTACAATTACCAATTTATTCCCTTTTTCGGAAACCCAGTAAAAATCTCCACTTACAATATTTTTAGGTTTCATATAAATAAAGTGTTCCGGCAAAACTTTACTAAGAAATTTTTCCTGAGGAAATAATGCTGTTTGTATCCTTTTTGCGTATTCTATGCTATCGGTAATTATTTCGTTCTGCCGTGCTATTTGATCTCTCTGCCTGGTTACAAAATCTCTTTGTGCTTCTATCTCGTTCTTTTGTTCTTCAATTTCATTTTTTTGTTTTATTAGTACTATATTGGTTTTCTTTTTCCTCTTATAGCTCATGAAAATAACTTGAGCTAAAATAATCATGAATAAAAATCCTCCCACAAAAACCCAAGTATATATTTTTTGTTTTTGAAGTTTAGCTGTTTGCTCCGCTTCTGTTTGTTTTTGTTCGAATTCTATTTGTCTTTGCATTTTATCAAATTCATATTGTAGCTCAAGTTCATTAATTTTTTGGTTATTAAGGCTATCTTTTAAATTAGTATATAACTTAAAGTATTTATATGCCTGTTCTCTGTTGTTTGTTTTTTCGTTCAATTCAGATAAAGCTAAATAGGTTTCTTTAATATCCTCTTTTAAGTTTTGATTTTGGGCGAAATTCAGGCTGTGGTTCAAGTATTTATTAGCTTTATATAATTTACCCTCAATTAAATAAATCTTACCCATATATCTTAAAATTGATGCCTTTTCTGTATTGTCTTGTAAAACATCTTTTAATTCATTAGCTCTGGTCAAAAAATCTATTGCTTTGCCATAACTTTTTAAGTCATAATATATTTTCCCTAAAGTACTTAATGAGTTGGCTACCCCAAGCTGATTTCCCGTTTCAGAATTTATATTTAAAACTTGCCCGCTATATTCAATGGCTTTGTTTAATTCGCCCATTTCGTAATATATATTTCCCAGCTCTTTCAAACATAATGTTTTACCTGTACTCACTCCTTCATCAGCTTCAATAAGTTTATATATATCCAAGGACTGATTAACATATTCAATTCCCTTTTTATAATTCTTCATCATTTTAAACAATCTCGCAATATTCAAGGACGACCACGCTATTCCTTCATTATTTTGAAGCTCTTCGTACATTCCCAATGCTTCAAGATGCTGATTAATTGCCAACTCGTAATTCCCATACAGCCTGTAAATACTCCCCAAATTAGTCAGCGATCGGGCTATTTCCTGATTATCTTTTAACTCTTTATTTATAAGCATTGCCTGCTCATAATTCCCCAAAGCTTTTTCATACTCTCCCATTAACTGATAAGTATTTCCAAGCCGGTTTAATGAAGCTGCTTCTCCCTCCCGGATATTTAATTGCCTGCTAATCTCTAATGATTTGTTCAGGTGCTCCAATGCATTTCTAAAATCATTGGAAACATAGTATGCGAAGCCTGCCGAAAATTCTGACAAATATTGCAATTCGCTATTTTCAATTTCTTTGCTAATTAATAGTGCTTTATTGGCGTACTCTATTGATTTTCCGGGGTTTTTATTTCTATTTAATTCCGAAAGTTCTAATAATTGGTGAATCTTTTTTTCACCCTCTGATTGCGAAGCATATGTTAGTAAAGTATCTTGTATATTATTAGAATATAAACAACTCATACCTAAGCAAAAAATTACAAGCAGTAAAAATCTTTTCATTATCTGGTGAATTAAATTCACTATAAAAATAGGATTCTTTTATTTAGTCTCTGCAAGAAAACGCCAATAATTTCGCCTGCCTGTTCGGCAGACAGGTTACTCTTGTTTTGAAAACAGTCATTTACAACAGTAAACTCCTAATTTTCAAAACTGCGAAAGCCTCATTCTTGGCATTTTCTTGCAAGGACTATTTAGATATCAATCCAGGAAGGAAGTTTTCCGGATTTTGGTTTTCGCCTATAGAATAAATCATCCATAAATAAAGCAAATCTTCTAAAAATATAAGAGTTGCCAATTCCCCAACGAATGAAATTATGCATAAAATTATTTGGATGCGAATATGGGCAAACTGCCATGCACCTGCCACAATCAGTCCCGGCTGAACACCAGTATGTAAAACAACTTTCGGCGTTAATTCGCCATCTCAAAATACCTTCTATGCCTTCCCTTTTTTCAAAAGAAATTGATTTTGACGGGCACACATCGGCACACTTTTTACAAATGCCACAAAAATCTATCATAGATGAAAAATTCCTTGTTTTATCCAATTCTAATGGCATGTCTGTTGTAATAACGGCTATACGAACCCTTGGGCCTAATTTTGGTGTCATTAATAAACCCATTCTGCCTATTTCGCCCAAACCTGCATCCCTGGCTACTAACGGGCAAATTACTTCGTAATTGCCATCAATATGTGCCCGGGCCGAATAACCTAAATTACGGATAAAAGATGCAAGCTGTAATGCAATGGTTCCAACTCTTAAATATTGTTGTGTAGATTCCATTACTACAGGTGCTTTGGGGGCCGGCTGTACCATTTCATTATCCATTTCAATGGTAATAGCAATTGCATAAGGATGTTTATTGTTTATTTTTTTTTCATATAAATCCCCACGCCCTTTATGTGTATAAATATGATAATCTTTTAATTCTGTTATTCCTACCGTATGTGCCCCCAGTTTTTTAGGCCATGTTTTTATGTAATCTCCTATTTTTTTTGCATTTGTTTTTATTTTTCTTTCAGAAACCGGGCCATTAACTAAAGTTTTTAAGGCATCAATTATTTCGAGATTTGCATGTGATGAAGCAAATGAATACGGATGATAAAAATATGAATCAGGTGATAGCAAGCCCGGCTTTTCTCTAAATTTATCATCAATACTTTTTATTTCGGGCTTATCTGAATAATAGGATTCAAAAAAATTTGTGCCCGGTTTTAATTCATTACGAGAAAACATAATATCTCTCTCATCATATTTTTGTTTTGGTATTTGATGTGCCCTTTTTACCTTTGGATTAAAAGGAATTAACAATAACAATAAACCAAAGTATATTGCTCCTAAAAACACTATAGATACTACGGGTTTTGAAGGAAAATCATATATATATAAAAGTATAAAAGGAACGATTATGAGAACTGAAAATAAAAATGAAATTCTGGCAGCATGATATTCTTTTTCAATAATTGAAATAATCGTTACATAAATCATTATTGAAAATAATCCAGCCCCTGTTATTATTAAAAGAATATCAATAAAGGACAGTTGAAGACTTAATAATTGAATCATAGCCTGAATTTTGGATATTACAAATATATGATTATAAACTAAATCTCTATAGGTTTTAATTAGTGCCTATTTATAATAATGAAAGGCCTCATTTGAGTTTAACCTAAACTTTTACACGAAAAAAACACAAAACTTTGAACTATGTAAATTTACCGTTTATTACATCAAACCTG
>DAOVYZ010000168.1 GCA_030635365.1 Bacteroidales bacterium | reverse complement strand
TATTTATATTAATAAAAGAGTGTTTTTTCGCTAACTGTTCAATCATATACTTATTATCGACCAAAGGATAATCGCGTAATCCCATTCTAAAATATTCACTAAACTCAACAGTCCTTTGATATGAGCTGCCTCGCGTACCACACATAACAACAATAAATCCGTATTGAGCCAAATGCATATTATTTAATTGTTGATGAAATCCTGTTGGTACAAAGTTATGTTGTGGCCCCGGGTAAACGAATGATATTATCGGATAAGTTTTGTTAGGGTCAAAGTCAAAAGGTTTCCACATTACACCCCACAAATTAGTAATTGAATCGGCCGCCTTTACAGTAAAAACTTCGGGACTTATCCATTTATTCTGTTCCAGTTCAGAAATATTTGCCTCTTCAAGACTCAAGATTAAATTCCCATTTGTATCTCTTAACTCCGATTTGTGCGGTTGATCTATACGAGAATAGATATCAATAAAATATTTATTATCAGGAGAAATTAAAATTTTATGGCCTGCATTTTCAGGACTTAGTAATTTAATTTCTTTGGTTTTAATATTTACCGAATAAAATAAAGAATAATACGGATTTATTCCTTCTTCCTTTCCTTTAGCAAGAAAATAGATGATGTCATCTTTTACGCTCACAACTTGCTCAACACTAAATTCCCCCTTTGTTATTTGATTAATCTCACCTATACCGTTATCATAAATATACAGATGTCCCCAGCCATCTCTTCTTGAGAACCACAAATATTCATCTTCATCAAGCTCTCTGAATTCTTTGGGAAATATATTAGCATTTGGCCGCTCTTCGATTATTATTGTTGATTCTCCTTGTTTATTTATAGCAATAATATCACATTCTGTTTGATGTTTATTAATTCGTTGAATAAAACAATTATTACCATTATTATTCCATCCTAAAAACCAATAATTTTCGCCTTCCCACCTTTTCAAATCAGCCTGAAAAAATTCGTTGTTAACTATATTATAAACCCAAATCTCGTCCTTTGATTTAGGATCTCCTGGATTTCTTTGTTTATATGTTGTCAAGCTGGTTCGGGGTTCAGTAATCGAATTAATTACCCAGTTATCTTTAAGCATTCTGGCATCGGTTCGAAATGCAATAAAAAAATCAGAATTAGGCGACCAACTTATATTGGATGTGTGAATGGAAGTATCCTCTCTGTTTAATTCGTTTGTGAAATAATAATCATTTTCCTTATAATCGTGAAATACTTCTCCATCATATGTTATTTGTGAGATATTGCCCTTTCGATTAATAAATAGATTGTGATTTTTTTCAAAAACAGAATATTTATTGTCGGGAGATATCCTTTCACTATTAGGTTTATAACTTTCTGCCTCTTTTAATTTAATTTGATTAAATCTCGAATCATAAGAATATTGTTTTGATTCAAAAAGAAAGTCGTAATTGGAATCATCAATCTTATTAATTTTTATATCTAGCTTTTTCTTTTGTTTTTTGTGAATATCAACCTGAAATAACTCAATATTTTTCTCGTTTTTAATACAATAAATGAACATCTCGCCATTATTTATCCAAAATGGAGCTACTTCTTTGGAGTTATACCGTTGAACTAATTTAGCATAGGTGTTATTATCTGCCAAAATAAAATTTGGCTTAACTTCTTGTCCAAATAGCTTAAAGACAAAAGATAAAAATAAAATTAGGAGTATTTTTTTCATCTGAATGGAATTATTTAAAATGAAGTAGTTTATTACTAATTTATATTTTTATTTCGATTTTAAAATACATCACGATAAATATAAACACCCCAACTGCCGCCTCTATTAGAGTTAAATAATATCGACTTCCCATCCGGTGACCAATCGCCCATTCTATCATCGGCAGAATTAGTTGTAATTTGAATAAATTTACTCGATTCAATATTATATACCCAAACATCCGAATTCCCGGATCGTTCCGACTCAAAAGCAATCATTTTTCCATCCGGCGACCATCTTGGCCAATAATCCCTGCCATCAAAAGTTGTAATCCTTTTTTTATTTGTTCCATTCACATCGATAATCCAAATATCTTCATTGCCTGATTCATCAGAAACTAATGCAATTTTGTTACTATCAGGACTAATTGCTGCATTCCAACCATTAATATTGCTGATATTATTTATTAAGTTGCCTGATTTGCTAAATAATGCAAGTTGTCCGCTTTTCACACAAATCAATTTATCGTCAGAGTAATGCGCATCAGGATTAAAAGCCTTATCAATTATTTTACTCCTTACTCCGCTTTCTATATTTATTGTCCATAAATCAAGCTGTTTCGAACTGTTATACGCGTCAAAAATAATGTTCTTCCCATCGTCCAACCATGAAAGATGCATATCGCCATCCATTCCATTAACGGCAATAGTTTCTTCTTCAGTTTCAAAATCATAAACCCAAATGCCTACACTTGTATCATCACGTTTCGTATAAGCCAGCTTTTTCCCATCTTTTGACCACCTGCAATGATAACCATCAACAGGGAGTTTTTTCAAACTTCCTATTTTATATGCTTGTGAAATTGTATAAGCATAGTAAATTGCGATATTACATTCGTCGTAGGGTATTTTAAAGTAACCATCTTCACCCCATTCATCTCCCCAGGAATTTCTACAAATCCAGTAACCTCCATTTTTTACTGACTTATCATCTTGATAGCCCACAACGACAATAATATGCCCTCCTGCCGATCCTGAGACCCCGTCATATTCATAAATCCCTGAATTATAATATCCAAAATCGTCATACAGATCCATATGCGTTAGAAAAGGCCCATTATCATATAGCAGTACTTGTAATGCATTAATTCTCTTTTCGAAACTCATCTCTTTAACATATATCACCTCAAAACTTTCAATCTTATATTCCGCTTCCAATGAAAGATCACAATCAAGAATTTCTGCCTGATATGGCAATTCTTGTTCTATTACAACACCTTTATCTTTTAAATAATTCATTCCATCTAAAGGTCCAAAACCGGCACAATTAACTAAATGCTGTTCCGATAAATCTACTTCAATTCCATAATCCATCTTAATAAAATATTCCGTAAGGCCATTACAGGCAAAAGCCCAACAAGAACCTAAGCTCCCCTGATCTTTTACAGATGTAAAATTCCCATCCTCCCTTAAGTCTTTCGATTCCGGCAAAGCAGGTAAGTGATCGTCAGGATCGCAACTATGTAGAAAAATCGATACAATGAATAAAAGCAAATACATTCTTTTCATAATAATTCAATTTTAATTTAGTACCGAAAATACAGATTGTCGAACGTTCTGTTGTCCATAATAATGATTCAGAACCAAAAAAAAACTTCGTAAAAAAAGTTTTAGTTCTAAATAATGATATTGGACAATTATGTAACTTATTGATTCTATTTGTGATTTTCTACCGGAATACTAAAATAAAAAACTGAACCTTTATTTTCTTCGGATTCAACCCAAATTTTTCCGCCAAGCAGTTCAATCAAGTCTTTACTCAATGTAAGGCCTAATCCGGTACCTCTGTACAACTTCTTCTTATTAGTTTCAATTTTAATAAATCTTTCAAATATTGTTTCTTTTTTTTCATCAGAAAGACCAATCCCTGTATCTTTTACATAAAATATGACTGAAGGATTTTTTAAATCTTTATTAAAAGTATAACCAAATTCAATATAACCTTCCTCTGTAAATTTTATAGCATTTTCTACTATATTTATAAATACCTGCTGAATCCTTAGTGGATCACTAAAAATATTAAATTCGTTATTTTCTGTTCCAAGCTTTAATTTCAATTCAATATCTTTATTCACAAAAATATATTTTCTCTCTGATAAAATATCTAACAACTCACGAAGTTGCTCGTTAACATTATAATTTTGCTTATTAATCTTAAGCTGCCCGGTTTCAATTTTTGCGCTATCAAGTATATTGTCAATTAACTGTAATAGTGTATCACTGTTATGTATTATACGCGAAATAAGTTCCTGTTTGTTAGTTTTTTCAAGCTCCGGATCGTTAAGCAAATCGGAAAATCCTACAATCGCATTCATCGGAGTTCTTATCTCGTGCGACATGTTAGCAAGAAATGCTGATTTTAAATGGTCTGATTCTTCAGCTTTTTCTTTTGCCTTTTCCAGGTCAATCGTACGTTCTTTTACAAGTTGTTCAAGATGATCTTGGTGTTTCTCAAGCTCAATGTTTTGTTTTTCTATTGCATCTTTCTGAGAAATTATTTCTTCTTGTTTAGCTTCAAGTTCTGCTTGGTTCTCTTCTAATAGTAAATTTACTTCAGATAAATCTAATGTCCTTTCCCTCACAGTTTCTTCCAATTCTCTGTTTCGTCTTTTTACAGCACTCATTCTAATCAAATAAAAACTAATTAAACTACCTATTATGAAAATTATAATTAAAGATCTGAACCACAATGTCTTCCAGAAAGGAGGAAGAATAGTTATTTTAATACTTGCACCTTCCTTATTCCAATAGCCGTCATCGTTAGATGCTATTACCTTAAATGTATATTCTCCGGGAGATAAGTTTGTATAAGTTGCCCTGCGATGTATATAATCCGTTTCTACCCATTCTTCATCCAAACCTTCCAACTTATATTTATATTTATTTTTTTCCGGTTGCCTGTAATTTAAAGCCGAAAATTCAAAAGCAAAAATGTAATCCTTATAATCTAAAATTATTTCTTTAGTTAAATTAATATGTTGTTGCAATTCGTAATTGTCAGATTGAACATTATTTTTAGCTACTTTCACGGATTTATTGAATAATAAAAAGTCAGTAATAACTACCGGAGGAACATAGGCATTATCCTTAATACTGTCAGGGTAAAATTCATTTAGCCCATTTACCCCACCGAAAAACATCCTGCCGATTCTATTTTTATAATATGCTCCTCCATTGAATTCGTCACTTTGCAAGCCGTCTTTTCTATCATAATTAGTAAATGTTTTTGTTTGCGGATTGAATTTACAAATTCCATAATTTGTACTTATCCATAAGTTTCTTTTACCGTCTTCAAGTATCCCATTTATTACTTCATTAGGTAAGCCATCCCTTTCCCGATAACAAATAAAGGTTTTTGTGTTTCTATCAAATTTATTAAGCCCGCCACCCGCAGTCCCAATCCACAGATTACCTTCAGCATCTTCATGTAAAGCATATATGTTGTTATCACTAAGACTTAGCGGATTATCGGGCTGATTCTTATAAGATGTAAATATTTCAGTTCTTCTATCAAACTTATTAAGCCCGCCACCAATAGTTCCAATCCAGAGGTTTCCCTTTGAACCTTCAAGAATTGAGTAAATATTGTTATGACTAAGACTCTGAGGATTATCAGGATTATTTTGGTAATGAGTAAAGGTTTCTGAATTACGATTGAATTTGTTAAGGCCGCCTCCCAGAGTTCCAATCCACAAGTTATCATCGGCATCTTCAATTATAGAATAGACAAAGTTATTACTTATGCTCTTTGGGTCATCTACCTGCTGTTGGTAATGGATGAATGTTTTCTTATTTTTATTAAGTTTACTGAGTCCCCCTCCATCTGTTCCTATCCATAAGTTGCCTCCTGAATCTTCATAAATAGATCTGATAATATTATGGTTGAAACTGAGGGGGGCCGAATAATACTTGAAGACTTTGGTCTTTGGATCAAATTTATTGAGCCCTCCACCTTTGGTCCCTATCCACAGGTTGCCCTCTGAATCTTCATAAATTGATTTGATAGAGTTATGACTGATGCTTTGGAGATTATCAGCCTGATGTTGATAATGGTTAAAGACTTCTGTATTTGGATCTAGTTTATTAATTCCGCCACCATCTGTTCCTATCCATAAGATTCCTGTATTATCTTCAAAAATAGGCCTGACAAAATTAGTGCTAAGACTCAGAGGATTATTGATTTGGTTTTGATACCGAATGAAAGTTTCTGTTTTTCTCTCAAATTTATTAATTCCGCCTCCCTGAGTTCCAATCCACAGGTTACCACTTTTATCTTCAATAATTGTATAGACAGAATTACTACTTAAACCCAAAGGCTTATCGTCTTGGTATAGGTAATGCAAAAAAGTTTCTGTCTTTCGATCAAATTTATTAAGTCCACCACCATGTGTCCCGATCCACAGGTTGCCACCACTATCTTCAAAAATCGACCAGATATAGTTGTGACTGAGGCTCTTTGGATTATCGGACTGATGCAGGTAACGGGTAAAGGTTTCAGACTTTCGATCGAATTTATTTAAACCGCCATTAGTTCCAATCCACAGGTTGCCCACAGTATCTTCAATAATCGACAAGACAATGTTGTTACTTAGGCTCTGTGAATTATTTGCCCGGTTCCGGTAGCAGGTGAAGGTTCCTGTTTTTCTATCTAATTTATTGAGACCGCCGCCTTGTGTTCCAATCCACAAGTCGCCCTCTGTATCTTCATAAATAGAATAGACTACGTTGTTACTAAGACTTTTTCTGTTATCAGTCTGATGCAGGTAACGTGTAAAAGTTTCTGACTTTCTGTTAAATTTATTAAGCCCACCACCTCGTGTCCCAATCCACAGGTTACCTTCTGTATCTTCAAGAATTGACCAGATATGACTATTACTTATACTAGATTTTCTTTTCGGATCATGCCGATAAACGGTAAATTGATATCCGTCGAACTTATTCAATCCGTCCTGTGTACCAAACCACATAAAACCCTGCTTGTCTTGTAGTATGCAATTCACTGTTGCTTGTGATAATCCTTGTTCAAGAGAAATCCGCTCGAAACGAATATTTTCTTTCTGAGCTTCTACAATATTATAAAAAGCAACATTAAAGATATTTATAAGTAATAATAATTTGTTATAATAATTTGAAACATTTTTCATATTTCACAAATGAATGTAATTTGGTATAAGTTACAAAATATCCCTTTTATAAAGATTTTTTTGTTGTGAAAATTTTATACCAACGATGCAATACCAATTTGCTTTTACATATAATTTCGGCTTGATTTCCCACAACCGCACAGCTTTTGAAATTATGTAGAAAGTCTAAAATCAATAACCGGCATGGTTGCTCTACTCATCGTTCTTAAGGTTTATTAATTTATGATATTTTTCCTCATTACATACTCTAATAGCATTTTCGAGTTGCCGTTTCCAGATTGTTATTTTAGCATTATCCGTAATTTCAATTTTATTATTTATTTAAAGGTAAAAACCCTGCAAACTTGCCTGACAACAATCAGGTTTTATTGCAGTTACTTTAGTATCTATATAGAACGAATTGCGAATAATGAAGTATGCACATTATTCAATTCAAAACTTATGGGTTTAGAGACTTAAAAAAATCGATATTCATAATTCCCTGCATGCCGCAGGCAAGCTTGTTCGAAATTCGTTATTTCAATTAGGAATTTCATTCCTTAACTAAAGACTACAACCACAAAATCAACCCTGCTGAAAATGAAAATTTAAATGTGGGTGCTGCATTGCACAAAACAAGAAGTTGGGTGATAAATACCTATAAAAGATCACTAGTGTCAAGTCAAGCTTCAAGTTTCGG
>DAOVYZ010000159.1 GCA_030635365.1 Bacteroidales bacterium | reverse complement strand
TTCCTATTGGAACTACTTCATGCCCATGCCTAACGAGACTTTTTATCGATTTATATGAGGATGTCTTTGGATTAGAGCTAGACCTGAAAACAATTGTTCGCTTCATTTTTATATAATTTATGTATCAAAAAATAATGAAGTGACTTGCGTCAATTATTTTTTGAAGAATAATAGTAAAAATTTACTTGAAAGATAATAAAAATAAGGAAATAATAAGAGTATTTAGCTTAGTTTTTTTATCAAAACAACTGCATGTGCAGTAATACCTTTTTCTTTACCTACAAAACCCAATTTTTCTGTTGTAGTAGCTTTAATTGAAACATTATCAGTATTAGTATTCAAAATATCAGCAATTACAGTTCTCATTTCCGGAATATATTCCTGTAATTTAGGTTTTTGTAAACATATTGTAGAATCCAAATTTATCAATGAATAACCTTTATCATAAAGCAAACCAGATACTCTTTTCAATAAAATCTTACTATCAATATCTTTGAATTTATCATTTGAATCCGGAAAGTGGCTGCCAATATCTCCTAATGATACAGCTCCCAGCAAAGCATCGCATATCGCATGAATTAACACATCTCCATCAGAATGGGCAACGCATCCTTTTGTGTGAAGTATTTTTATACCACCAATAAATAGATTGAGTCCTGTTTTTAGTTCGTGTACATCAAATCCATATCCAATACGGCATTCCATCTATATAATATCAATTAACTTCTCGTTGTTGGTCTTTAAAAGCCTCAAAATCCAAACCTAATGTAAATCTAACAGTATTAGCTAAAGGATTATTCTGTTTAACTGGTATAAGATATGAAAAATCTATAGTAAAAACATTTAGTTTTAATCCGACACCTACTGTAAAATATTTCCGATTACCTTTTGTCTGGTGCTCATGAAAATATCCTGCTCGTACAGCAAACTGGTTGGCATACCAGTATTCTAATCCTACCGAATACTTAATTTCATGTAATTCCTCTTCCCATCCTCCGGGAGCATCACCAAACGATTGAATCATACCTTCAGGAACTGAAACATCCGAAGATTCTCCAAAAAAGACAGAATCATTAAGAGCTACTTCCGGTGTTGGCAATAAAAATTTATTTAAATCAAGTATTAGAGTTAAGGAATTGTAACTATCCATATCATATTTAAATGCTGTTCCCAGCTTTAAATTTGTAGGTAAAAAATCCTTTTGAATATCCGTATACGAAATTTTTGAACCAATATTTGATATATTTAAACCAGCTGTCCAGGTTGTGGTTTTTTCACCAATCTTTATATCATCATTTTGATAGTATATTGCTACATCTGCAGCAACAGCATTTCCTGCTTTAGTTTCAGTTCCTGCAACTACTGCTCCTCCTGTAATATCTGATCTTATATACCTAAAAGCAATACCTCCTGAAAATTTTTCTGAGAATGTTCTTGCGTAAGCCACATCAATAGACATTTCATATGGAGAATGTTGTCCATCATATAATCCTTCTTCGTTTGTAAATTGAATATCGCCCAAGTCAAAATATAATAATGTAGCAGCAATAGTTTGCCTGTTATCAATTCTTTTATAAAAAGAAATATACCCCAGGTATATATCATTAACCAAACTTCTTAACCATGGCGTATATGATGCACAAAACCCCATATCACCTTCAATAAAAGCATATTTTGCAGGATTCCAACGCATCGAATTATAGTCAGGGGATGTTGCTACTCCGGCATCTCCTAATGCTCCAGCCCTGGAGTCAGGGGCAATCGTTAAAAATGATGCTGAATATTCAAGTGGGTTATTAGATCCAATCAAATCTTTTTTATCTATTACATCCTGGCCAACAATTTTAAAACATAAAATTCCAAAAATCGTTACTAATAAAAATTTTCTCATTATACCTCCAATAGTATTAAGTGTCGCAAATATAAAATTAATTACTGATTAACAACAAAATTATTTTAATATCACCAATTTTTCAATTTTCTTAACTATTTCTCCTTCAATCGTCCTAACCATGATCTGATATATATAAACTCCACGTCCAATCTTATCGTTAAAATCATCCATTCCATTCCAATTTATAGGTTCAGAACGAAAAGCATTTGAATTTATTATTTGATTAATCGTTTTTACCAATTTGCCAGAAATCGTAAATACCTGAATTAGCACATCCAAATCTTCATTAGGCCTGTTATGATCAAAATAAAATGCTGTGTTATCGGTAAATGGGTTAGGGTAGTTAAAAATATTTTTAATTGCCAGGCTTTCTGATTCAGCAACAATAAAATCTAATTGTTTTTCCGATGAGTTATTATATACGTCCCATACTTTCAATTTCAAATTATGGATGCCATCTTCCAATTCAGAAAAAAGATATTCAATCGATCCTTCCTGATAATTATCAATAGATGACTCATAATAATCATTTAATATTATCTGGTCACTACTGTTATTATCTAAAATAGCTGAAATATCGTGCCCTATGCCATTTCCAACAGTATTGATACCACTACTGTCTGATAAGACAGCAAACAGTATTGGATTTTCGTTTGTAATTCCTCCAGAAACAAAATTTTCATCGTTCATATACAATCGTACTTCAGGGCCAATATTATCAAGTTCTGCATTATTATTAGAGCCGCCTATAATAAAATTTGTAAAATATCCCTTTGCATCCTTATCAGAATTAAGCGAATAATAACTTATCTTACCATTATCAAAATTATATGAGATATCTTTTGGAACTACAAAACTAAATTGAAATTTACCATCCACAACGCTTGCTTTACCTTTGTACAGGATATTATTTTGAACATCAAAATCCATTGTTGGCCCACCGTCATTACCCAAAGTAGTTACAGTCCTCTTTTTATCAAGAACTAAAGGATAAACGATTCCATCATAATCAGAAACAATTGTATTTAAACTATTTTCAATGTGTCCATGAATAGTAACTTTCGAGAGTGCTTTTAATGTATCAGTATAATTAATAGCATCATAATTATTTATTGAATCGGTTATAACATTATATTCAGCCAATGGCAACTTTAATGCCGGATCGCCTAATAATGTGAAATTTCTTTTGTTATTTTCGGTTCCGGAAGCATTTTTTGCCAACCTTATTATATCTCCAAGTGATCTTACTTTTCCTTTATGATCCTTTTCGAAAACATAATTATAAAAATTCCTGTTTAAGGTATAATTTGGACTTGAATATACAAGCCTGGTTGTAGTATATAATGCAATGCCTCCTCCATTAGGGTTCAATATCACTAATTCACCCGCTGAAGTATTTTCATGGTTATCAAATCGGCTAAACTCGCATGTAGCAGTCATAAAAATAGTTAGCTTGTTTTTATTAACCCAGGAGCTAATATTATCTACAGTTAAAATACGCTCATGAGCAAGTCCATTTTCTCCTCCATGGCCTGTATAATTAAAAATTAAAACTCCATTATTTATTTTGTCATTTATTAATCTGTTTACTTCCGGGTAACTTTCGTTTATAGATGATGACTCTTGAGGAAAAGCATCCAAATAAAGTTTATTAATAAAAAAATGGGAGTAAGTAGTATCAACAAATTCAGCAAGACGGTCAGCATCTCTCATATGCAGGTTATTATCCTCATCATCACCAACAAAACATATAGAATTTAGCCAATCCCCTTTATTTTGAGGATTTATATACGATTTTATTTTCTCCACAATTTGCTGCGCTTCAATCTCTGATTTAACCGGTAATCTTCCTATACCAATATCAACCAATCCAGAATTACTAGCTTCAATATTATCAGTTGCATCTAATAACCCAAAAAAATCATCAGTAACAAATGATGAAGTTGGACTTAATGAATTTTTTGATTGATAAGTTAATATATAATTAATATTACTTGCTGTAATTGATTTATGATCATAAGAACCATCACCAATAAATAATAAATATTTTAATGTATCTGATACGGAAGGCCTATTATATATCATTCTTGTAAAATTTCTTATTGCTGTGGCATCAGGTACACCCGAAGAAAACTCATTAAAAATCTGTTCGGGAGTAACTATTGCAACCGATAATCCATCGTTACTTTCATGAAGTGATGCAATCTCATTAGCTTGAGACAAAAAATCCGGATGGCTAACAATTATCATATCTCTATGATTAATTGCGTGCAAATTTTGATTTTCAACGCTGCCTATTAACTCAACAGTTGAAAAACTATTATCGTTAAATGCAATAAATTCATTATTTCCTGGTTCAACAAATACCTTTATTGAAATGATACTGCCTCCTAATTCTGTAATATTCAGATTTTGTGGCTGATTCTTATTTGTTACATTCCATACCTGTGTTGATGAATTAGTATTTTGAATTTGAAATTCAACTATTTTAGATATAACATCAGAATTATAATATCGAAACTGTAATTGGCCATTATTCATCCTCAATTCTCTTTCTGCATTAAGAGTAATATAATCTAGCCATCCCTCTGATGAGGAAGAAGACTTATTGTAATTTATATTTACAGAAAATGCATCATTAGTACCTACAAAACTCCCTTCACATACACCCATATTTGCATATTTAGAAGTATACGAACTCATATTTACTGATGCAATATTAAGATCAGCTATGGATTGACTATTACTTGTTATATTAAATGAAGTATTTGCTGATGATCTGGCAACTAGTGATGCTTTTAGTTGTATAGGAGAAGTTTGTACTAAATTAGGAAATTGAAAATCAAAACTGTAATTAGTTGTTATATCAAATTTTTCTCCCACCCATAATTGTCCTGATTTTAATAGATTATTTAATTCAACCTCATAATGGGTATAATCTGTAAATACTGTTGCAGTTTCTGAGACACTCCCTATCGGATCTGCAATTGAGGTTATTGTATTCACAGAACCGACACCTGATAAAAAGAAATAATTGTCATCAGAATATATATGCTTTGTACAATTATAATAATTATCCAGGGTATCATAATGCCACTGATTTGACCCCTTTGCATAAAATAAGACATAGTCTCCATCATTGAATATACCATCACTCCCCTTTTCAAAATACACTGAATTCTGGATTAGGTCATCTGGACAAGGTTCAGTATTTGATATTGGTAAAATACCTGATGAATTACCATATATCTTTATATTCCCAGGATTTGCAAACCCCATATCAATTAATTCCGTATATGTTAAACCGTATATACCATCATTTTCTATACTAATTTTAATCCAGTTTCCATTTCTCAAAACCGATTCGGAGCCAAATTTTTGTACTTTATCGTTCTTAGTTATGGATTTTATATTTTTAGGAATAATATCTATTTCAAAAGATATGACCTTTTCATATTGCCCTGTTAAGGCATTCCTCCTTAATGGTAATAGGCTAAACTGAATATATGGTTGTTTTCGTTTATAGTGGATTTCAAATTTGTAAGATAATTTTTCAGGTATTTGATTTTTATTCTTTATAACTGATATTTCTTTGTTTGAAAGTGGTTGATATTTAATATTTGACATCTCTAAGCTAATATTATCAGAATTAATTTGTATTAATTCATAATAATATGGTAGCGAACTTTCTTTGTTGTAGTAATTTGCATTATCAAAATAAAGATAAGAAGTTTTGTTTAAATCCTTCTGATTCATTTGATAGTAGTGCGAAACTGTTCTGATTTGATCCCACTTAATTTTTCGATAATATGTTTCTTTTTGACCATATGTGCATAAAATGATGAAAAATAAAAATAAAAATATGGTTATTCTTTTCATTAGGTTTGATAATTTTATACAAAGAAACAAAACTTTATTATATGTAATAATGAATTTATTAGTTCGTTATAATTTTTATAACATAAAAACGATAGTCAATAAATCATATTGTTCAGATGAAATTAGATATTAAATGAGAAAGGTTATTATATTACTATCACTTTTTTTTGTTAAACAACTATATGGACAAGATGTTGAATTTTCCCAATATTATGCAAATCCTTTATATCTAAATCCAGCTTTTACAGGTATAGAGGAATATACCAGAATTTCACTAAATTACAGAACTTTATTACCAACTTCTTTTGGTGATTATAATACTTACAGTGCTTCTATTGATAAATACTATGATGGCTTAAATGGAGGAGTTGGTTTTCAAATAATGAATGACAGACAGGCTCAAGGTGCAGTTAATGATTTAGGATTTAACCTGCTTTATTCCTATCATGGCAATATTAGAAAGAGGTGGTCAATTGCAACCGGATTTAGAATTGGTTATAATATTAAATCAATAAATGGGAGTGATCTTGTGTATCCTGATATGATTGACCCTGTTGGAGGTGTATCACCAACAGGCATTGAAAGTGGACTTTCTCAAAAATCTATGTATTTTGATTTCTCATTTGGAATGGTAACGTGGTACGATAATTATTATATAGGTTTAGCTATTGACCATCTTACTAAGCCTAAAATTTCATTGGGCAGTGATGACCCCGGGCCAATAGGTAGAAAATATACTTTGCATGGTGGTATGGAAATACCTTTTTACAATACTCTAGAACGAGTTCATATGACAGTATCCCCAAACCTAATTTTTCAAATGCAGGGTTCATCTTCCAGACTAAATTTAGGTTTATATTTAAATAGAAATTATCTCACGACAGGTGTATGGTTAAAAACAAATACTCAAATCAATCTAACAGGATGTGTGTTAATGTTTGGGTTTATAGCAGATTATTTCACATTTGCATATAGTTATGATATCCCTTTTAATACCGGAGGAATAAATAATTTAAATTCCGGGGGCCATGAAGTAACTTTTTTATATAAAATCATGTATAAAAGAAAGAGGAAAAAAATCAGGGCAATAAAATGTCCTAAAATTTAGTTATATTTGTATATTAATCCTGTGTTAAACGATAAAATATTTATTATTGAATTAAAAATAACATTACTATGAATATAAAGTTAAAGAACCTGCTTTTAGTACTTATTAGCTTATTTTTAGCAAATGGCTGTAGTATATTTGGTGGAGGGAAAGAACCAGGAAAAACTGGTAATGAATCCCAAACCACTGGATGGGAATACAATAATCCTGATAATGGTGGATTTGAAGTAAAAGCGGATTATGAAGAAATTACAGGTCCCGGGCTTGTCCTTGTTGAAGGTGGTACTTTTACGATGGGACAAACAGAACAAGATGTAACGTATGATTGGAATAATGTTCCCAGAAGGGTAACTGTTACTTCATTTTATCTGGATCAAACTGAAGTTAGGAATATCGATTACAGAGAATATTTATATTGGATACAGCGTGTTTTTGTTGATTATCCTGAAGTTTATAGAAATGCTTTGCCAGATACACTAGTTTGGAGGAGTCCGTTAGCGTTTAATGAACCCTATGTTGAATATTATTTTAGGCACCCAGCTTATAATGAATATCCTGTGGTTGGAGTTAATTGGCTGCAAGCTAACGATTATTGCATATGGAGAACTGACAGGGTTAATGAAATGCAAATGATGAATGAAGGCATTCTAGATATGGATCCTAACCAAATTGGTCGGGAAAACTTTAACACTGACGCATATTTAGCTGGTCAATATGAGGGTCTTGTTATTCAAAACTTACCTTCTTTAAATCCAAATGTTGAAAGTAGAAGAGTTACGATGGCTGATGGTATTTTATTACCTAAGTATAGGCTCCCAACTGAAGCTGAATGGGAATATGCTGCAGTTGCATTAATAGGAA
>DAOVYZ010000343.1 GCA_030635365.1 Bacteroidales bacterium | reverse complement strand
TTCCTGTTATTATTGGTTTAGCAGAAATAGAAAACAAAGCAGTAACTAAAGATTTAATAAAAACAGATGTTTTATATGAGGAGAAATATAAAATAGTACATGAAGAAAGTCCGGACAAAAGAGGTATCGATGTTGCATTAATATACAATAGCAAGCTATTTAGCTACATAACGCATAAAAAAATTCCAATAAAAACAGAATTAAAAGTACGTGATATATTATACGTAAAAGGAATCCTGGACAATACAGACACATTACACGTATTTGTTAATCATTGGAAATCAAGATACGGAGGGCAAGAAAAAACAGAGCCGGATAGAATAATATGTGCAAAAACTTTAAGAAATGAAATTGATTCCATTTTAAATATTCAACCAAATGCTAAAATTGTTGCCATGGGTGACCTAAATGACGAACCTAACAACAAAAGTGTATACGAAGTCCTCAAAGCAACCAACTCAAAAAAACCGGAATCATTACATAATCTGATGCTTCCATTAAAAAGTGACACAATAGGTACGTATAATTATCGGGGAAACTGGAACATATTAGATCATATAATTGTTACAAAAAGTCTAATGAACAACAACAATGGCTACCATGTTTTAAAAAGTACAGAACATATATTCTATCCTGATTGGATAACTTACAAAAATGATAAAGGAAATAAAATTCCTAATAGAACATATGGAGGTTCTAATTATTATGGTGGGTATAGCGATCATTTTCCTGTATATATGATTCTAAAAAAATAATAATACCTAATGAAATTTAAGCTTACTTCCGAATATAAACCTACAGGTGATCAGCCAGAAGCTATAAAACAGCTTATAGAAGGAGTCCGGCATGGAGATAAATACCAAACACTTTTAGGAGTTACAGGTTCAGGGAAAACATTT
Organism: Bacteroidales bacterium; assembly: GCA_030635365.1. GTDB lineage: Bacteria > Bacteroidota > Bacteroidia > Bacteroidales > UBA12077 > UBA12077. Next base: position 3,619 of record DAOVYZ010000343.1, on the reverse strand, counting down.
ACAGTAGCTAATGTTATAGAAAAAATTGAAAGGCCAACCTTAGTATTAAGTCATAATAAAACTCTTGCCGCTCAATTATATGGGGAGTTTAAGCAGTTTTTTCCCAATAATGCTGTTGAATATTTTGTTTCATACTATGATTATTACCAACCTGAAGCCTATCTTCCGGTTACTGATACGTACATAGAAAAGGACCTCTCGATAAATGAAGAAATTGAAAAGCTAAGACTTAGTGCAACCTCATCATTATTATCAGGCAGAAGGGATGTTATAGTAGTTTCATCAGTATCTTGTTTATATGGAATTGGAAACCCGGAAGATTTTCATAGCAACACGATTTCAATTAAACAGGGGCAAACAATCGGGCGGAATCAATTTTTAAGGCAACTTGTAGAAAGTTTATACTCACGAAGTGAAATCGAATTCAAACCGGGAACATTTCGGGTAAATGGCGATACTATAGATATTTATCTTGCATATAACGATTTAGCTTACAGGGTTATGTTTTGGGGAGATGAAATAGAAGAAATTGAATCTTTTGATCCTTTTAATAATAATGTGATTGAGAATATCAAAAATGGCATTATTTATCCGGCAAATATTTTTGTTACTACAAAAGATCGCATGAATAAATCTATTCGAGATATACAAGATGACTTATTTAAACAAATAGAATACTTTAAATCTATTGGGAAAAACCATGAAGCCAAACGAATTAAAGATAGAGTTGAATATGATTTGGAAATGATTAAAGAGTTGGGATACTGTTCAGGAATTGAAAATTATTCCAGATACTTTGATGGAAGGAAGCCGGGAACACGGCCCTTTTGCTTACTGGATTATTTCCCGGATGATTTTATGGCAGTTGTAGATGAAAGCCATGTTACTTTACCTCAAATAAGAGCTATGTTTGGCGGTGATCATTCCAGAAAAAAGAATCTTGTCGAATTTGGTTTCCGTTTACCGGCTACAATTGATAATCGCCCATTAAAGTTTGAAGAATTTGAATCTTTAGCAAATCAGTTATTATTTGTAAGTGCTACTCCTGCAGATTATGAATTTGAAAAATGTGAAGGTGTTTTTGTTGAACAACTAATTAGGCCTACAGGCTTATTAGATCCGGAAATAGAAGTAAAACCATCATTAAATCAAATTGATGATTTAATGGAAGAAATTAATGAAAGGGTTGAAAGCAAACAAAGAACGCTTGTTACAACACTAACAAAAAGAATGGCAGAAGAGCTTACTAAATATTTAACACGATTTGAAATAAAATGCAGATATATACATTCCGACATTGATACACTGGAAAGAGTTGAAATTATGGATCAATTGCGTAATGGAACATTTGATGTTTTAATTGGAGTAAACCTGCTACGTGAAGGGCTTGATTTGCCTGAAGTTGCACTTGTAGCAATACTGGATGCAGATAAAGAAGGTTTTTTACGTTCATCCCGGGCATTAACACAAACATCAGGGCGTGCTGCACGAAATATTAATGGAAAAGTTATTATGTATGCTGATAAGATAACAAATTCCATGAAACAAACAATTGATGAAACTACAAGGCGAAGAGAAAAACAACTTAAATATAACGAAGAAAATGGTATAACTCCAAAGCAGATCATTAAGGCTTCGCGTTCAATAATGGGGAATTATATACAAAAGCCTAGAAGAAAAGCTTATTCTGAACCTGATGATCTTGATATTGCAGCCGACCCCATAGTTAAGTACATGGATAAGCTTGCTCTTGAAAAAGCTATAGAAAAAACCAAATTATCGATGGAAAAAACAGCTAAAAACCTGGATTTTAAAGAAGCGGCAAGATTAAGAGATGAAATGTTTGCTTTACAGAAACTATCTAAAAATAAATAAGGGGCATTTAATAAAAAGCCCCTTACATTGTGTTACCCTAAATATGCTTTTAACAGTTTACTCCTCGACGAATGCCTTAACCTTCTAATTGCTTTCTCCTTAATTTGTCTTACTCTTTCACGAGTTAATCCAAATTTATCACCGATTTCTTCCAAGGTTATTTCCTGAAGTCCTATACCAAAAAAACATCTAAGTATATCTCTTTCCCGCTCTGTTAATGTCGCTAATGCCCTGTCTATTTCTTTTGTCAATGATTCATTTATTAGTCTAATATCGGCATTAGGCGAATCATCATTTTCTAATACATCCAAAAGGCTATTACTCTCTCCATCCTGAAAAGGAGCATCGACTGAGATATGACGACCGGATATACGCATAGTATCCGCAATTTTATCCTTTGGTAATTCTAGTTTATCAGCTAATTCTTCCGGTGAAGGAGTTCTCTCGTTTTCTTGCTCAAATTTATTAAATGCTTTATTTATTTTATTTAAAGACCCTACTTGATTCAATGGTAAACGAACAATTCTCGATTGCTCTGCTAATGCCTGCAAAATGGATTGCCTGATCCACCAAACGGCATATGATATAAACTTAAAGCCTCTGGTTTCATCAAATTTTTCGGCGGCTTTAATCAAACCCAAATTACCTTCGTTAATAAGATCCGGCAAGGTTAGTCCCTGGTTTTGATATTGTTTTGCAACGGAAACAACAAATCGCAAATTAGCTTTTGTTAATTTTTCTAAAGCTACACGATCACCTTTTCTAATTCTTTGTGCTAATTCAACCTCTTCTTCAACTGTAATAAGGCCTTCCCTCGCTATTTCCTGCAAATATTTATCCAGAGAAGCGGTTTGCCTATTAGTAATTGATTTTGTAATCTTTAACTGCCTCATTTGCTATAAGAATGTTTTTACGAACTTATAATAACTCTCAAAACTAACATTTCATATAATTAACATACTAATTTATGAATTCCTGATGGCTTCAAAAAATACAACTTGATCATTCTAATTTGAGTTGATACACATAAATATACCGCCCCCCGGGATTAGCCCCTTCCAGTTCAATGATCTCGCCTTTACCTTTGTTATTTAATATTCGTTTAACATCTCCAACCTGTATAATCTCCTCCCCCTCAATACGCATAATAACAAAGTTTTTTTTAATTCCTGCCTTCTTTAAAATCCCTTCTTTCAACTCAATAACCTTAACACCATAATCTATCCCTCTTCTTTTATCACCATTATCAATTTTTTGAAGTGTTGCACCAAGGATAGAAAGGAATTCACCAGCCTTCACAATTTTGGTGTTCCCTTGTGTATTACGTAATAAAACTTCAAATTGTTTCCTTTTATTATCCCTTTTAATTACAACATACACTGTTTCACCAGGCCTGAATTTACCTATTTGTTCTGTAAGTTGTGCTACACTATTTACTTTAATATTATTAATTTCAAGTATTACATCCCCCTTTTTCATTCCGGCATCTTTTGCTGCACCACCATCTGTTACACTTCTAATCAGAACTCCTTCAATTTTATCCAAATTATACTGTTCTTTTATTTCATTATTTACATTATCAATTCCTACACCTAAAATTGCTCTTTGCACTTCACCATATTTAATAATATCTGCAACAACCTTCTTTACTAAATTTATAGGAATAGCAAATGAATAGCCTGAATATGTGCCTGATGGAGAAATAATAGCTGAATTAATTCCAACTAAATCGCCATTTAAGTTT
>DAOVYZ010000436.1 GCA_030635365.1 Bacteroidales bacterium | reverse complement strand
TGAGACACAGGGACGAGTTCATACTTCTGCTGCAACTGTAGCAATTTTACCTGAAGCAGAAAATTTTGATATTGACCTACGTCAAGAGGATATCAGAAAAGACACCTATTGTTCATCAGGGCCAGGAGGGCAGTCTGTTAATACAACCTATTCTGCTGTACGTTTAACGCATATTCCTTCGGGCATTGTTGTTACATGCCAGGATCAAAAATCTCAATTGAAAAACTTGGATAAAGCAATGGCAGAATTAAGAACCCGATTATATAATTTAGAGTATCAGAAATATCTTGATGAAATATCATCAAAACGAAAAACAATGGTTTCGACGGGAGACCGTTCTGCTAAAATTAGGACATATAATTATCCACAAGGGAGAGTTACTGATCATAGAATAAATCTAACACTTTATAATTTACCTGCAATAATCGATGGTAATATTCAGGAGATAATTGATCAGTTACAAATGGCGGAAAATGCAGAAAGACTAAAAGAAGCGGGTGTAGAGTAAATTTAGTACATTAATAATATTTGATTTTAAAAATTTAAGTTTTGAATTTTAATTGTAATTTGTTGTTGGAATTTATGACTTTATTATTATGAATTACAATCAACTATTTGAGCAAATTCAGAAAAAAAGAAGTTTCCTTTGCGTAGGACTAGATACTGATATTACTAAAATACCAGGGTTTCTATTAAATGAAGAGGACCCTATTTTTGAGTTTAATAAACGAATAATTGATGCAACAGCTCAGCATTCAATTGCATTTAAGCCTAATATAGCTTTTTATGAAGCACATGGAGTTTCGGGATGGAAAAGTTTAGAAAAAACAATTAATTATATTAATCTTTTGCACCCCGAAATACTTGTTATTGCTGACGCAAAGCGTGGCGATATTGGAAATACATCAAAAATGTATGCACGTGCCTTTTTTGAACAATTTAATTGCGATGCGATTACAGTTGCCCCATATATGGGAGAAGATTCAGTATCTCCATTTTTAGAATTTCATGATAAATGGGTAATCTTATTGATTTTAACTTCAAACGATGGAGCTAAGGATTTCCAACTATTAAATATTGAAGGAACTCAAGAACATTTATTTGAGAAGGTTTTAAAAAAATCGACTTACTGGGGAAGTAAAAATAAATTTATGTATGTTGTGGGAGCTACACAAGCAGATTATCTAAAAACCATAAGAAATATTATTCCTGACAATTTTCTATTGATACCCGGAATAGGTGCTCAGGGTGGGAGCTTAAAAGAAGTGGCTCAACATGGAATGAATAGCTCATGTGGTTTAATTGTGAATTCTGCCCGTTCAATAATATATGCTGATACTACTGCTGATTTTGATAAAGTTGCCGGAATTAGGGCTAAAGAACTACAAGTAGAGATGGCAGATTTACTTCAGGAAAAAGGATTGGTTTAAATCCGAGTAACTATTCTTTTATTGTTTCCTTTTAATAAATTACTATTTTTATGATTGATATATTATAATTATATGAATTAAAATAATGAAAGAAGAATTTTTACAGTTTATTTGGAAAAATAAGTTATACGATAAAGATCATTTAAAAGCCCATAATCAGGACAAGATAGAAATATTGAATTCCGGGAGCCATAATTTTGATTCGGGCCCTGATTTTTTTAATGCTAAAATTAAAATTAATGATACCATTTGGGCAGGAAACGTTGAGGTTCATGTAAACTCATCAGACTGGTATCGACATAATCATCATAAAGATAAAGCATATGATAATGTAGTGCTACAAGTTGTGCATACTCACGATAAAAATATTGAAAGAACAAACGGACAGGAAATACCAACGCTGGAATTAAAATTTGATAAAGAACTTTTAAATAGCTATGAATCACTTTTGAAAAATGAATCCTGGATTCCTTGTGAGAATCAAATGCAAGAAGTCGACCTTTTTGTAAAACAGAGTTGGCTGGCAAAATTGGCTATTGAAAGATTAGAAGAGAAATCGGAGAGAATTGATGTTTTATTGAAACAGACAAGAAATAGCTGGGAAGAAGCATTTTATATTCAATTAGCGAGGAATTTTGGATTTAAATTGAATTCTGATCCATTTGAGTTGCTGGCAAAATCGTTGTCTATAAATTATCTGGCAAAGCATAAAGATAATTTACTTCAAATTGAAGCATTAACGTTTGGGCAAGCAGGATTTTTGAATGATGAGAATGGAGATAAGTATTACTCTCAACTTAGAAAGGAATACCTTTATCTACAGAATAAATTTAAATTAAAGCCAATCGAAAATCATTTATGGAAATTTCTAAAGTCAAGGCCGGCGAATTTCCCTACAATTCGTATTGCACAATTTAGTATGCTAATACATAAATCAGCAGGATTATTCTCAAAAATAATTGAGACAAAATCTCTAAAAGATTTTTACAAATTATTTATTCATAATCCGTCAGATTATTGGGAGAAGCATTACTTGTTTAATAAAGAATCGGTCAAGAGGTCAAAAATTATTGGAAAATCGGCTATTGATATTTTGTTGATTAATACAGTAATTCCATTTTTATTTGTGTACGGAAAAGCAAAAGGTATAGAAGAATTAAAAACAAGAGCTGTTTCTTTACTGGAAAATATTAAGCCTGAAAAGAATGCTATTGTTACAAAATGGGCTAATTTAGATTTAAAGGCTATTAATGCATTCGATACACAAGCATTAATTCAACTTAAAAATGAATATTGTAACGCAAAAAAATGCTTAAATTGCCAGATAGGAAATGACATAATAAAAAATTGTAAATGAAAACAAGAGGTATAGGTAAAGAAAATTTCAAATCAATTTACGTATCAATCAGTTTGTTGTTATTAATTGTTATAGTAGGAACAACAGGATATATATTGATTGAAGGTTTTACTTTTACCGAAGCCTTTTTTATGACAATAATTACAATATCTACAGTAGGTTTTAGAGAAGTAAAACCACTAACTGAGTTTGGGCAATTCTTTACTGCATTCTTAATAGTTATTAGCTTCGGAATATTTGCATATGCAGTTACAACCCTTACCAGGTACATTGTCGATGGTGTTTTAAGAAACTATTTAAAAGATAATAAAGTGAAAACCAGAATTGAAAAACTTAGTAATCATGTAATTGTAGTTGGTTATGGCCGTAATGGCAGGCAAGCAATAGAAGAATTAAAACGGCATAAATTTCAGGTGGTAGTGGTAGATAATGATGTTTCAATAATAGAAACCATTAGAGAAAATGCAAACACGCTCTATATCCGGGGAGATGCAACCCAGGATGAAACATTGCTTGATGCTAAAATTGATAAAGCAAGGGCTTTAATAACAGCGTTGCCCAATGATGCTGATAATTTGTTTGTAGTATTAACAGCACGCTCAATGAATCCTGACATAACTATAATTAGCAGGGCATCAAACTTTAATACCGATAAAAAATTACGTAGTGCCGGAGCTACAAATGTTATTATGCCTGACAAAATTGGAGGGCAACGTATGGCAAAACTTGTTGCACAGCCTGATGTTGTGGACTTTCTAGAATTTGTTAAGCTTAAAGAAATTGAAGAAGTTTATATTTAAGAAATTTCGTGTAAAAATCTATCTTCTAATTTTGT
>DAOVYZ010000157.1 GCA_030635365.1 Bacteroidales bacterium | reverse complement strand
TTTCTTTATATATATTATTTTCGTAGAAGCATCTTCCTCCTCCGGCTACAAAATCTGCTGTTGAATCTTGCCCATGATTTAAGTCATGGCTCAAAAAAGCAAAATGTGATTCGTTTATGAGTTTAATCATTTTTTGCCCTGTAAGGTCTTTCTTTGTAACATTATCTCCTTCCTTAGTAACGGCAGAAATTAAAAGCCATGTACCATTTAATTGATCTTGTAAAGATTCTTGTTTTTTATTTATATTACTGCATGAGGCAAAGAAAAGGAACATACAAAGAATTGTGATTTTAGTTTTCATATTTATTTATTTTATAAGTTCGTTTATTTCACTTAAATGCATTTTGAAATGCCTTAGAAAATCAATGATCATTGCCTTGAGTGATATTTTACCATATTCAGATTCTGAATTCCACTTATTATCTAGTTTTTCAGGATTAGTATTTAAAATTACATGAGCAATATGAGCGTGAGAATATTTCCATAACTGAACTAAATCCTCCCATTCTTCTTCGTTATAATTTTGGATAGCAATCCACCTGTCATTATTCCCATTTGTAGCATAATTTGGAAATCTTAAAGGGCTTTTTTGATATTGTAGGTGAATAATCCGATGTGTATTATTTGAAGCAGAATCGACCATATGTCCAATTATTTGCTTAATTGTTCTCTTCTGATTGTTTGTTTTTGTTATAAGTACATCTTCCGAAAGTCCTAATAATATTGGTTTCCAGTCTTTAATTAAGGATAATATTGCTTGTCTTATTGGCTCAAATTCTTTGATCATTATTTTTAATATGAGGGTTTAATAAAATATGTTGCAAAAATTAATATGCATGAGATAATACGTTTGTATAATAAATTTACATAAATCGTATATTAAAATAAGGTTTGAAAATAGTAATATTTTACTACATCGCAAAATAACCAATATGTTTTTAAGTTGTATAAATAGAAAATTAATAGTGACAGATAAATAGAATAAATTTTGACATTACTTTATTATATCTTCCTACCTTTCATTTTTCTTTCACCAAAGTCAATACTAAAGGCATTGATGAAATAAATCAAGAGCCTGTTGTCTTTAGATGGAAATATAAAATGGATGAAATATCACTAAAATTAATATGTTAATTTATAAACGCTCTGCTAGTTTTTCCTTAGTACAAAACTCCAGTATTCGCTTTTACCACTTTTAAATGAGTTGTATCTTTCTGTTCCTTTAATACCTGAGAATTGAGTAAAAGCCTTTTTTAAGAACCCCGGAACTTTATCTTCAACTAATTTTACTCTTCGGGCACGGTCTTTATCCAATGCAGTTATTGTATTTGAAGTAATATTTTTTTCGGACTGTAACTTAAAACCTGCTTTACCCATTTGCCTTTTAATATCATCCAATTCTCCTGCTTCAAAAACATCGGAATATAAAAAACATCCTCCTTTACGAACAACCTTATATACTTCGTTAAAAAATTTCTTAGGATTCACATAATTTCTTGCAGATTCTATGCACAATACAGTATCAAAAGTCTTTTTCTTGAAAGGAAGATTTGCTGCATCTCCCTTAACAAAAGATAAACCATACTCAGTGTAATATCTGTTGCAAAAATCGGTTACCCTTCCCGAAATTTCTAGCCCTGTATACGATTTTGGTTGGTAATATCGCATAATGTACGAAGCACCACCGCCTCTGCCTGATCCTATTTCTAAAACATCCTGGTTATAAATATCTATTTTGTTAACCAATTGGTCATACAATTGTATACAGTATCTATTTGGTTCATCAGTATTTAATAAATCAATACCCTGTTCTCCATTTAAACTGTCATATCCATAATTTATAAAATCAACAGATACATTTTTGTCAAAACGTATAAGCAATTGATGCCATATTTGCCAGATATTCTTTTTTACTGCTTGGGGAATTTCATATTTCTTGATACTCATAACAGAAGTTTTTTCATTATTGTTATCAACAATTTTAGAAAAAAGTGTTTAATCTGAGAAAATAAAGGGATGATGGCCTTTGTTTTGGGATTAATATAATAGCTGTTTTGGTGAGGGGCTTTTATTTGGGGTGAATGGCATTTTTGCCAGTTCCTGCTATATTGTAGGCCGTAGTCATTAAGTGTGAGTTTAAAATAGCGAACTACGTTATGTTAGTTACAATTTTTAGTTTCCTCTAAGTTAATGGCTAAATATGGTTGATTAAATTTAACATCTGTATCCTTTCAACTGCTTATTCAAAATTCAGGCTTTCTCTTACTTTTAAAAGATAATGGCGCGAAACAGGGATGTCATCCTGAAAGTTATGTAGAATTAATTTATCTCCGTTAAAATCTTTAGAAAGTTTTTTGATATGGTTTTTGTTTACAATGTATGTTCTGTGGCAACGAATAAAATTGTCAGAATCTGTAAATTGCAATTCAATATTTTTAAGGGTATTTCGTAAAAGCTTTTTGCTGATCTTATCACCATCTTTATGCATAATTTCCACATAATTATCGGCTGCTTTTATGAATAGTATATTATTGATCTGGAGTTTTAATTTTTCAGATTTATTTTCAGACGATAATGTTACTATTTCATTATTTTCTTCCTGAATGGGTTGTTTTGATTGTGTTTTGAGTTTATCTGATAAAATATCAGCTTGATTTTTCCAAAACACATTTTTGTAAATCAACTTCAGAAGGAATACAGGAACCATGCAAATTAAAACAATTTGAAAAACAATATAAAAAGTAATTGGAACCATTCCTACATGGCGAAGATAAAAAGTAAATGCAACAGAACTTCCGGATAAAATTAAAAAGCAAATTATGTTTGGTGGCTCTATTTCCCATTCGGTTGCTTTTAAAAATTTTGGAAAAAACCCGGGTAGAATGATATGGAAAATAGCTATTACAATAAATGTGATACCTCCAAATCCTGAAAAGAAGAGTATAAGATTATTAATGTTATCGTAATTAACTTCAAATGGCTTAAAAAAAAGGAAAAATAAGAATATGGTAAGGCTAATGTTAAAATTGAGCTTAACCTTAAACACCATCTCCTTATCGTGAGGAAAAAATTTATTAAATATGCTCATCCCCTAATTTAAAATACGTTTTTCGGTAGTGAAGATACTATTATTTGATTAAAAAATCCAGAATAAGTTGATTCTTGATTCTTTTGAGTTTATTATTAAAAAGTTACAATAGTTTTAGGCTGTAGTTTAATTTAGCGTTGGCATGTGTGTTTGTGTATCTTGGTGGTTTAGAGACTTCGTGGCTGAATTTTTATTGCCGCAAAGCCACAAAAATACTAAGAATTCACTAAGTTATACTCGCCAAATTAAACTACAGCCTAGTTTTATAAAACCATAAATCCGCAGGTGCTTTTATAGAAACCCCTGATAGCCACGGCGTGAGTCTTCTGCTAAAGCACTTGTTAATAAATTACAGATAGCTATTAATCAACAATTCACACCGTGGCTTGCGGAAATAAGGTAAAAGGGAATCTAAAGATATTTTGATATGATGTTTTTTGTTTTAATAAAAAAGAGTCCTTAATATCTCAAAAATATATTCAATAAAGAAAAATTAATTTTTGATGATCTCATATTATTCTTAAATTTCAACCTTATAAAAAAGTGGGAATGAATAAAAAGTCAGATAAAACAAATTTCTTAAAAAAGATGCAATCTATTGGGCCTGCAGCCTTGGTAACGGCTGCATTTATTGGTCCGGGTACTGTAACCACTTGCTCAATTGCTGGTGCTAAATTTGGATATGCATTACTTTGGGGTTTATTATTTTCTATAATAGCAACTATTGTTTTACAGGAAATGTCAGCTCGATTGGGAATTGTTGCAAGGAAAGGTTTAGGTGAAGCATTACGCGAACAATATAAAAATCCGATTACAAAACTTATAACGGCTATTCTTGTATTATCTGCAATAGTTATTGGGAATGCTGCTTACGAAACAGGTAATATTTTGGGTGGAGCCCTGGGACTGGAAACTATTACCGGAATTTCAAATGTTACATTTGGAAAATTATTTTCAATTAATATATGGGGGCCTGTTATAGGTGTTTTTGCTTTTGGGTTAATGATGATTGGTAGTTATAAAGCATTAGAAAAAATGCTTATTACGTTAGTAATATTAATGAGTTTAGCATTTATATCTACTATGATAGTAATAGCTCCCAATATAGGTGTAATTTTGAAAGGAGTTTTTATCCCTACATTACCAAATGGTTCTGTTTTAACCTTGGTTGCATTAATAGGAACAACCGTTGTTCCATATAACCTATTCTTGCACTCTTCAGTAGTTCAGGAACGATGGAAGGATCAATCAGGTTTAAAAGAAGCCAGGACGGATATTTATATTTCAATAGCCATTGGTGGATTAATATCAATGTCAATTGTAATAACATCTGCTGTAGCTTTTATGGGATCGGGAACTGAAATAAAAAGTGCCGGCGATATGGCAATGCAGTTACAACCTTTATTAGGTAATTGGGCAAAAATATTTATGGCTTTTGGTTTGTTTGCTGCAGGGGTTTCATCGGCGGTTAAAGCCCCTTTGGCAGCTGCTTATGCCACAGCAGGTATTTTGGGTTGGAAAAAGGATTTAAAGAATTGGAAGTTTAAATTTGTATGGATTTTTATTTTAATGATTGGAATAATATTTTCTGCATTTGGATTTAAACCTGTAAAAGCAATAGTATTTGCACAAATTACAAATGGTATTTTGTTGCCGATTATTGCTGTATATTTACTGTGGGTTATGAACAATAAAAAAATATTAGGTGATTTTAAGAATAAATTATCAACGAACATAATAGGATTTCTGGTTGTTTTAGTGGCGGTAGGATTAGGAATTAGAAGTATACTATCAGTAATAGGTATCATTTAAAAACTCATATTATGATTATTGATCTTAATTCAGATTTAGGCGAGAGTTTTGGTAATTACAGCATTGGAAACGATGCCGAGGTAATGAAATATATTACTTCGGCAAATATTGCCTGTGGTTTTCACGCAGGTGATCCTTTGGTGATTGAAAATACCATAAAAACAGCTCTGGAAAACAATGTAGCAATAGGAGCTCATCCCGGGTATCCCGATTTGGTTGGATTTGGGAGGCGTTCAATGATAGTGAGAACAGAAGAGCTAGGTGCTATGACCCTGTATCAGGTTGGGGCACTAAAATCAATGACAGAAGCTTTAGGTGGTAAATTAATTCATGTTAAACCTCATGGGGCTTTGTATAATGATTTGTCAATTAATTATACAAAAGCAACTGTTTTTGCCGAGGCTATTTGTAAAATTGACCCTGAACTAATTGTTGTTGGGCTTTCGGGTTCAGTAATGCTTCAGGCTGCAAGAGATGCAGGATTAAAAGTGGCAAATGAAGTTTTTGCCGACAGGGCTTATAATGACGACGGATCGCTCTTATCAAGAGTGCAAGAGGGAGCTGTGATTCACGATAGTTTGCTGGCATTGAAGCAAGTTATTCAAATACTAAAAGATAAAACGGTTCAAACTATTAATGGAAATACCATTCCAATTCAAGCCCAAACAATATGCGTACATGGAGATAATATTAAAGCCTGGGATTTTGTTAAACTCTTAAGTGAGGAGATAAGCCAACAAAAAATAAAATTGAAAAGCTTGAATAAACGATACTTATAAAAATGTTTAAATACATTCCTCTGGGTGATTCTTCATTCTTAATAAAGCTTGGAGATACTATATCTACTAGTATTCATAAGCAACTACAAGCATTGTTTTTAGAGATTTGTAATGCTCAAATAAAGGGAATTGTTGAATTAGTACCGGCTTATAATGAACTAATGATTTGTTATAATCCTTTAGAAATAAAATACAGTATACTGGTAGATAAATTGAAACACATTGAAGAAGGACTGAACACAATTGAATTACCAGAACTTTTTTTGTTGCATATTCCCGTATGTTATGATCCTGAATTTGCCCCTGACATTGAGATAGTGGCTAACACAAGCAAATTGACAACTGAAGAAGTAATACAAACTCATTCATCTGTGGAATATTTGGTATATATGCTGGGATTTACACCGGGTTTCTGCTATTTAGGCGGAATGAATAATAAGATTGCTACTCCCAGAAAAGAATCACCAAGGCAAATTATTGAAGCAGGTTCCGTTGGAATAGCAGGTAATCAAACAGGAATATATCCAATTGATAGCCCGGGAGGATGGCAATTAATAGGAAAAACACTATTAAAGCTTTTTGACCCTGAACGAAAACCTGAATTTTTAATTAGAGCCGGTGATTATATTAAATTTAATCCCATAACAAAAATTGAATTTGAAGAAATAAAGAATTTAGTTGAATCGGGAGAATACACATTGAGAAAGGATAGGAGGGATGGCTAAAATCAAAATTTATAATCCGGGTTTGTTAACCACTATCCAGGATCTGGGGAGATTTGGATATCAGCAATATGGAATGCCCGTTTCAGGAGCTATGGACAGCTATTCATTGAAATTAGCAAATATATTAGTGGGTAATAAAGCCAGTGAAGCTTGTTTCGAAGCAACAGCTATAGGCCCAACAATTGAATTTGATTCTAAGGCATTTATAGCTATTTGTGGAGCAGATATGAGCCCCAAACTCAATGGTGCTGATATTGATATGTATAAAACTATTTCTATTAATTCAGGTGATAAATTGTCATTTGAAAGCTTAGAAAATGGATTTAGGACATATATTGCTTTTGCCGGAGGAATAGACATTCCTGTTGTGATGGGAAGCAAGTCAACATATTTACGTGGAAAAATCGGAGGCTTTAACGGACGGCAACTAAAATTTGGTGACGAACTTTTACTTGGAAAAGTTGAAAGTAGTATTGATATAAAGCATATATCCAAACATCAAATTCCTGTTTATAAGAATCATTTTACTGCGCGAATAATTGCAGGCCCTGAAGTGGGACATTTCACTGTAAGCGGATTAACAAGTTTATTAAACTCAGAATTTACACTAAGTGTCCAATGCGATAGAATGGGGTATAGGCTTGCAGGAGAAAAGATTGAACACAAACTATCTTCAGATATTATATCATCGGGAATAAGCTTTGGTACCATTCAAGTGCCTGCACATGGAGAACCTATAATAATGATGGCAGACAGGCAAACTACAGGAGGATATACCAGAATTGCAAATGTGATATATGTAGACTTGCCCTATTTAGCACAATTACAACCTGGAGATACTATTAGGTTTCAGGAAATAAAACTTGAAGAAGCGCACAATTTAATACAAAAGCAAGAAAAGGCTTTTAATTTAGAGTAAGCAACATCATTAAAGTAGTAAGGTTGGAAACTGCTTGTAAATCTCAAATTTGAAACTTGAAATTTGAAATCTAAAACCTGAAATTTGAAATCTGAGACACTTTTTATAAACAAATACAGTATTTTTGCGTTTAACTATATGCAATGAAAAAACTATTCAGTATCATATTCGTATTGTTTTACTTGACACTTGCATCAGGTGCATCAATAAATATGCATTATTGTGGGGGCGCGTTGAAAAGTATAAACATTAATCCCAATCAAATAACTTGTTGTTGTGGAGTTAAAAATATGGCAAATACTTGCTGTGAGGATGAAGAGTTTATTCTGGATGCAGATATTGATGAATATGTAACATCTGTTCAGGATATAATACCCAAAAATGTTATTTTATTAGCATTACTTCTAAATGATATAGAGATACTTCAAAGTGAAAGTGACGATAATAGTTATATTTTAAATTACGTTGTTCCGCC
>DAOVYZ010000233.1 GCA_030635365.1 Bacteroidales bacterium | reverse complement strand
TATCAGCAAACCCTAATTAGCTTTAGTCCTTAGAAAAGATTTGGATAAAAAACTTGAAGCATGTTAGGAGAACATTGAGTGGTTTCAAATCAAACAAGATCTCAAAAGTTTAAAAGAGATAACAATTAAAGAACATGGCAAGAAAATATGTTTGCGTTAAATTACCGATATTTATTTTAAAGTACACATTTTAAAATCAGCTCTTATTAAAAACCTCCTCCTTCGCCATCGTCCATATCACCTGTGTTTTTATGCTTGCGCCTGTCGTATTTGTACTGATTAATCAGATACGATACTGTTAAATTTACAATTGGAGTATATGGCACTATATTATGTTCGATATAGTAATTGCCTCCCTCAAATTTCTTTGACCTCTCAAGAAAACCAAACACTCCGGTAACCTGCAAGGTAGCTGAATAGTTTTTTAAGAAATTCTGTTTTAAAGATAAATTAGTCATAAAATATCCTTCATTATCTCCTTGTGGTGTAACATAAGGGCTTTTATACATTGTATATAGTTGGGCACTTGTTGTTTTCCCAAACCTAAAACTATTTTGAATTCTTGATGTCCATCTGAAACCACTGTTTGAAAAGTCCTCATTATTCAATTCCCCTTTTATTCGATAATCGTAGAAATTACCTGTAAGATTGATGTTCCACCATTTTACCAAACTCAAACTTAATGAAAGTTCTGCTCCAAATGAATAATTTTTACCAATATTTTGGTATGTACTCACAAAAATATTTTCTTCGTACACCCCTCTGATTCGCTCATATGCATTATCGGTTTCTTTGTAATAAACATCAAGAGTCAGCCTGTTTTTATTAAACCTGTTCATATAACTCAGTTCGTATACATTTATGTATTCCGGTTCTAATTCAGGATTACCAACTCTAACATTATAGGCATCATGCCATGTATAAAATGGTTCGATTCTCCAATTATCAGGGCGATTTATCCTTCTGGAATAGCTTGCCATTAATTGCTGTTTTTTTGGTATTTCATATGAAAAATGAACTCCCGGGAAGTAATCAAAACGTTCTATCAAAAAATCTTCATTAGTTTCTGCTACTAACATTTTCCTATTCGTGTATTCAGCCCTTAATCCAAATTGATATCCAAACTTATTTAATTTTCCTGAATAAGTTGTATATAGTGCATGTATATCCTTATCAAATTTCGCCTGATATAAAAAATCGTTATTTAATTCATACTCCTCTGATATTGGATTGTATTGCTGCACCTCACCACCTATATCATAATCCATAATGTTTGATTTATAACCTGCTTCCAATTTCCTATTCTCACCCATTGGCAAAGTATAATCTAATTGCAGGTTATATAAATCTACCGGGCCTACTTCACTGGATTCATAGCCACTAACCTGTTCGTTTAATGAGTTAATTAATTTGCTGTTTCTTATATCATCAAAATCTTTTCTGTTATAATATATAAGTGCAGATATTTCGTGCCCTTCCTTTTTAAATCTATGGATATAATTCAAATCAAGATTGTAAAATAACCCACTTTTATCCGGGTCCTCTTCGCTAGTAAATAAATTTGAAGATGTAACGGGTTGAGTATATTCCCGGTAATCCATATTATGTTCACCTGCTGATATCCAATGCCCAAAACCAAACTGAAAGTTAAACGTATTATTTGTCTTTATATCAAAATCGATCCCACCCCTAACTCCTGTTGATCTTTTTATTAAAGCATATTCACCCTCCGAATTAACATAAAATGTGGTATCGTTTAGACGTGTCCAGTTTTCCGATTCAAAACTGCCATCAATTCCCCTCTGATTTAAATGAGCTCCAATAAAATATCCAAACTTTTTATCTTTAACGCTAAAAAGTATATCGCCTCCATAATTGTTATACATTCCTCCGCTTAGTTTCGCCATTCCTGTAAATCCCTGCAATTTATTTTTCTTGGTTATGATGTTTATTATCCCTGATGTTCCCTGCGAGTCGTGCTTTGCAGAAGGGTTCGTAATAATCTCTATATTTTCTATTGTACTTGCCGGAATCTGATTTAATACATCACCCGGCTCCAAAATAGTTGGCCTGTTATCTATTAATACTGTAAAACTAGTGCTTCCTCTCAAGCTAACTTCTCCGTTAATTCCAACTGCTATTGAGGGATAAGTCTCTAAAATATCTATTGCTGTTCCCGATGCTGAAGCATGATATTGACTAACATTAATCACTTTTTTATCAATCTTATAAGAAACAGTAGGTATATCACAAGTCACAACAACTTCTCCCAAAGATTGAACTGCCGGATTTAAACTGATCGTTCCTAAATCAATATTCGAATCAGCTTTATCAACAGTTTTGTTTACCACTCTTCTTTCATATCCCATAAATGTTATTTCAATTTTATAGCTTCCGTACTCAAGATTCTTTAATTTAAAAGAACCTGACGAACCTGTTATTGTGCCACCAACGAGTGAATCGTTTTTAGCATCAAAAACTGATATTGTTGCATATTCTAACGGACTGTTAGTATTAACATCATATACACTACCTTTAATTAAACCTTTTCCTATTTCGCTGGAAATATTGCCAAAAGCATTTAGGTTGACCATCAAGCCAACACATAAAAAAAAGACTGAAATTTTCATATAAAACGTTTTACCTCCTCATTTAAATTTACTTAAGACTCAAAATCTTTCATCGACAACTGAATTCTTTTTCTGGGCAGGTCTATTTCTGTTACTTTTACTTGTACATGCTGATGTAATTTGACTATTTGATTCGGATCAGACACATAACGGTTTGCTAGTTGTGAAATGTGTACTAAACCATCCTGTTTAACTCCAACATCAACAAAAGCTCCAAAGTTTGTAATGTTTGTTACAATCCCCGGTAGTTCCATTCCTACCTGTAAATCTTCAATTTTATGAATCCCTTTTGCAAATTCAAATACTTTTATCCCCTGGCGGGGGTCACGTCCCGGTTTTGCCAATTCTTTTATGATATCATTTAGGGTTGGCAGTCCTATTTCTTTTGTAGTATAATTTTCTAGTTTTATTTGTTCTCTTAAATCTTCTTTTTTAACTAAATCAACCAACTCACAATTTAAATCGGAAGCCATTTTTTCAACAACATAATAACTCTCCGGATGCACAGCACTATTATCCAAAGGGTTTTTCGCATTATCAATTCTTAAAAAGCCAGCAGCCTGTTGAAAAGCTTTATCTCCCATTCTTTTGACTTTTTGTAATTCCTTCCTGGATTTAAAGGCTCCGTTTTCTTTCCTGTATTCAACTATATTCTGTGCTAATTGTGGGCCAAGTCCCGATATATAGGTTAACAAATGCTTACTTGATGTATTTAAATTAATACCTACCATATTCACACTGCTTTCCACAACCTGATCTAATTTCCCTTTTAATTTATTCTGATCCACATCATGTTGATACTGTCCTACTCCTATTGATTTTGGGTCAATTTTTACCAGTTCAGCCAATGGATCCATCAACCTTCTGCCAATAGATACTGCTCCCCGAACTGTAACATCATATTGTGGAAATTCTTCACGTGCAACTGAAGATGCCGAATACACCGATGCTCCATCCTCACTTACAACAAAAACTCTAAGATCATTTGAAAACTTAATCTTCTTTATTAGAGATTCTGTTTCACGACTAGCTGTTCCATTACCAATGGCTATTGCATCAACTTTAAATGTTTGTACCAAAGAATCAATCTTCTTCATAGCCATTCCTCTTTCATTCTGTGGCTGGTGAGGGTAGATAGTTTCGTTATGCAGTAAATTCCCCTGTGCATCAATACATACTACTTTACAACCGGTTCTGTAACCCGGATCAATCGCAAGTACATTCTTTTGTCCTAATGGCGGTGCTAATAACAATTGCCTTAAATTATCCGCAAAAACTTTTATAGCTTCGTCATCAGCTTTATCCTTAGACGAATTTTTAAACTCTGTTTCCATTGAAGGCGATAATAATCTTTTGTAGCTATCTTTCACAGCTTCTTCTACTTGCTTGGATACATCGTATACCCCATTAACAAATTGCTCTTCTAATATCTCAATAGCTTTATCTTGGCCCGGTGATATTGTTAGCTTTAAAAAACCTTCGTTCTCTCCTCTGCGCATTGCCAGTAATCGGTGAGAAGGACAACGTTTTAATGGCTCTTCCCACTCAAAATAATCTTTATACTTTATTCCTTCCAGCTCTTTTCCTTTTATTGCCTTAGATTCAATATTTGCTTCATGCTGAAATAATCGCCTTATTTTATTTCTTGCTCTTTCATTTTCATTTACCCATTCTGCTATAATATCGCGGGCACCCTGTAAAGCATCATCAACTGATGGCACTTCATCATTAACATATTGTTCTGCTTTACTTTCAAGGTTTAACTCCTGTTGCTTCATTATTATCTTAGCTAAAGGTTCCAGTCCTTTTTCTTTAGCTTTTGTTGCCCTGGTCTTCTTTTTTGGTTTATAAGGAAGGTAAATATCTTCCAGCTCTGTTAAAGTTTGGGCTTGTTCAATACGAGTCTTTAAATCATCTGTTAATAACCCTTGTTCATCTATCGTTTTTAAAATAGTCTCTCTTCTGCTATCAATTTCCAAAAGCTTTGCAAGCTTTTCTTTAATAGTTGCTATTTGTATTTCATCTAAACTTCCTGTAACTTCTTTTCTATACCTGCTAATAAAAGGTATTGTAGCTCCCTCATCAAATAATTGGATCGTATTTTTTACCTGCCAATCCTTGATAGATAGGTCGGCTGACACCTTTAAGATATGTTCTTCATTCATAAATAGGCAACTTTTTAGGGCGACTAAAAATAAGTAATTTATGGCATTCTTGCTAAAAAAATATAAATAAAAACCCTTATTTTTAAAACTCCTTACAAGATTTGCACAAACATTTTACGAACTAACTATTAGACGAACAATATAATAAGTCAATAAAATTAATTTTGGCATTAAAATCTAGTTAAGGCAATTTGAATTTGATAGTTTTTCTTTTTTCTTATAAAAAACCTTGTTTAAAGTTAAAACAAAAAAGAAGTTTCTATACATCAATGCACTGAACCAACAAAAAAGGTTAAACAAGTATATGATCTTATGAACTACAAATATGTTCCTTTCTGGAGAAAAAAATCCGTAGTCCCCCCTGTAGAAATTTTTAATTTTGATAGCTCTTAGAATCAGAATATTACAATCCGACCCTTGCAAAGTGGGATAAGAAAAATATCACCCAATAGTAAGAATTAACGTGAATTTTTATGGTGAACCGTAATAATTAACGTGAATTTTTACGGTGAGCTGTAAAAACTAGTATTAATCCGGCTTCAGAAATTCATTAATTTTCAGGAGTAGCTCCAAACGGTTAATTGGCTTTGAAACATAATCATCGCAACCAGCTGCCATAATATTAGGTTTATCATCTTCCATTGCATTGGCAGTCTGAGCAATTATTGGTAACTCAGGCCTAAAACTTTTAATTTGGCCTGTAGCTTCAAGCCCATTCATAATGGGCAACTGAATATCCATTAATACCAAATCGATACCAGAATTATTTTTACATAAATTGACCGCTTGCAAGCCATCAACTGCATGTAAAATATCTACTTGAGAGTCCTTTAAAAATTTTGTCAGAAGTTCATAAGATATAACCGCATCTTCAACAATTAAAATGGTTTTTTTCGGCCAAACAAAATCCTTATAGTCATTCTTTTTATATGATCTGGAAACATTCCGGCTAATACTTTGATATGGTACTGTAAAATAAAATGTTAAACCTTCTTCCTCATCAGATTTGTGTTTTTCTTCTCCTGATTCAACCCATATTTTTCCATCAAGATTGTCAACAATTCCTTTAGCAATAGCCAAGCTAATACCTGAAACTTTATACCTCTCCGATACATTATCTTGTAAATGTTCAAACTGATCAAAAATACTATCTTTTTCAATTTCTGTAAACCCAGTTCCCGTATCTTTAACATAAAACACAATATTGGGCATTTCAACATAGTAACCGAATTTTATGAATCCATTACCGGTAAATCTTAAAGC
>DAOVYZ010000138.1 GCA_030635365.1 Bacteroidales bacterium | reverse complement strand
TCTTTTGGTGGTATAACTTACGGTATTAAATCTGCTGCTAAAACGTATTTTAATAAACCTACAGATTCACTTAAAGTTAAGGAAGCTGCAATATTGGTAGGCCTATTAAAAGCTCCAACATTTTATAGTCCGGTCAGAAATCCGGAAAGATCCAGGCTTAGGCGCAATGTTGTTTTTAGCCAAATGAATAAATATGGCTTTATAACTACCGAGGAGTTTGATTCTTTAAGTATTTTGCCCTTAGAATTAAATTATAAAATTCAAGACCATAATGTTGGTTTAGCTACATACCTTAGAGAATATTTGAGGCTAACTTTGAATAAATCAAAACCAAATAGGAAAAATTATTATTCGATTCATGATTATAAAAATGATTCAATAAAATGGTTTACTAACCCCTTATATGGGTGGTGCAAAAAAAATGTAAAACCTGATGGCTCTAATTATGATTTATATCGTGATGGGTTAAAGATTTATACAACAATTGACTCTCGTATGCAGCAATATGCTGAAGAAGCGGTTGTAGAGCATATGGGCTTGGAATTACAAAATGATTTTGATGCAGAACAAAAGAATAACCCTAATGCCCCATACTCTGTTGAATTATCAAATGGAGAATTAAAAGATATTATTGATCTGGCCATAAGAAGAACTGAAAGATATCGTAGTTTGCGACGGGCAGGAAAAGATATGGATTCTATTATGTCTGTATTTAATACTCCAACTGAAATGACTGTTTTCTCTTGGGGTAGGGAAATTGATACTACAATGACTCCTTTTGATTCATTACTGTACTACAAAAGATACTTGCGTGCCGGGTTTGTCTCAATTGACCCACATAACGGATACGTAAAAGCATATGTTGGAGGCCCTAATTTTAAATATTTCAAATATGACCATATTACACAGGGCAGGAGGCAAATTGGATCAACTATAAAACCATTCCTTTATACTCTTGCGATGCAGGAAGGGTATTCTCCATGTCATAAAGTTCCCAATGTTCCAAGTACTTTTATTTTGCCAAATGATTCCACATATACTCCAAAAAATTCGGGGCCAACAAGTAGAGATGGGCAAATGGTAACTCTGGAATGGGGTTTAGCAAACTCAGTTAACTATATATCAGCATGGCTTATAAAGCAATTTAATGCAACTTCTGTAAGCGATGTTATGAAGAAAATGGGTGTTCGAAGTTATATTGACCCTGTTCCTTCAATGTTTTTAGGCCCTTCGGATATTTCTTTAATCGAAATGGTTAGTGCATATAGTACCTTTTCAAATAAGGGAGTGCATTGTAACCCCTTATTTGTTACCAGGATAGAAGATAAAAATGGAAATATCTTAGCAAAGTTTACATCACAGAAAAACGAGGCTATAAGTGAGCAAACAGCATATTTAATGACAAATCTTTTACGGCGAGTTGTTCTGGCTGGGTCCGGGAGTAGAGTTAGATATAGATATGAGTTATACAATGAAATAGGAGGTAAAACAGGTACAACTCAAAATCAATCTGATGGATGGTTTATGGGTGTTACACCAAATTTAGTTTCCGGAGTTTGGGTAGGAGGTGAAGACAGGAGCATCCATTTTAAAGGAATAAGACAGGGAGGAGGGCATAATATGGCTCTTCCAATATTTGCTCTTTATATGCAGAAAGTGTATAATGATTCAACTATTATTAGTATTTCAAAAGATGATAAATTTGAAAAACCTCTAAATTTTTCAATTGAAATTGATTGCAATAAATATGAAGAAAACCAAACTAACCAAACCAACTTTGGTGATGAATTTTTCTAGTTAGTGTTTGTCCATAAAGTCCGACTTTTTCGTTACGCTTGTCGAAAAAATGCTCGATTACGCCAGTAAACTCCGCTTTTTTCAACTTCACAAGCCTCGAATTCGAACTTTCTGAATCAAACACTCGACTTTATAGACAGACTAGTTAGGTTGAATTACCGGTATAGATTCAATAAGTTTTTTAGTATAGTCTGAAGTTGGTGAATTATATATTTCATCAGCTTTATTTATTTCAATAAGCTTTCCGTCTTTCATAACCATTATCCTATCTGCCATATATTTTACTACTGATAAATCATGTGAAATAAAAATATATGTTAAGCCATATTCTCTTTTTAAATCATTTAAAAGGTTTAAGATTTCTGCTTGCACTGAAACATCCAGTGCTGAAACAGGTTCGTCACAAATTATAAATTCTGGCTGTAAAATTAGAGCCCGAGCAATAACAATCCTTTGTCTTTGCCCTCCGGAAAATTCATGTGGGTATTTATAAAAACTATCAGAATCCAATCTAACTTTCTTTAACATTTCAACCGACCATTCTTTTCTCTTTGCTTTATTTGTAAATAATCCGTGGACAATAAGAGGCTCCATTAAAATACTGCCAATTGTTAATTTAGGATTTATTGAGGAATAGGGATCTTGAAATATTATCTGCACTTTCTTTCTAAAATTCTTTAATTCATTTTTACCTAAATTATTTATCTGCTTTCCTTTAAATTCTATTGATCCTGATTTTTTTTCTATTAACTGAACAATTGTCCTCCCCAAAGTTGTTTTACCACATCCCGATTCTCCCACCAAACCAAGCGTTTCCCCTTTTATTACATTAAAGCTTAAATCAGATAAAGCTTTTTGTTGCTTTGATTTACGTATGAGATTTCTTTTCGAAAAATAAATTTTATTTAATTTATTTATTTTTAAAACAATTTCATTAACACTTTCTTCTTTTTCTACTGTTTCATTAGTGGCTAAATTATTTAGTGTTCTATTATCTTTTCCTAAAAAGTCTGATAATATTGGTAATCTTTTACCAGAAATATTTAAGTCTGGCCTGCAATTAACCAACCCCCGTGTATATGGTTGTTTAGGATTTAACAAAACTTGCTTATTCTTTCCATACTCTACAACCTCTCCTTCATACATTACTAAAATATCATCAGTCACTTGAGACACAACTCCCAAATCATGCGAAATAAAAATAATACTCATTTTATATTTTAGCTGAATCTGCTTCAGTAGCTCCAATATTGTTTTTTGTACAGTAACATCCAATGCTGTTGTTGGCTCATCAGCAATTAATATTGCAGGCTTTAATGCAATTGCCATGGCAATCATTACCCTTTGCAATTGCCCCCCTGATATCTCATGAGGATAACTTTTATAAATTCTTATGGGATCAGGTAATTTAACTTCTTTGAATAATTCTAATGTTTCTTCTTTTGCCCTTTTTCTTCCAATTCTACTATGTTTATTTAGGATTTCAAGAACCTGGTATCCACATTTTAATGAAGGATTCAATGATGTCATTGGCTCTTGAAATATCATTGTTATATTATTCCCCCTGAACTGTAATAATTCTTTTTCATCCATTTTTAGAAGATCGGCCGAATCTCCATCCTTAAAAAAAATAATACTGCCACTATTTATTATGGCATTTTTAGGTAATAATTTTAAAATAGATAATGCTGTTATTGACTTCCCAGAACCCGATTCTCCAACAATTCCTAATACTTTCGCCTTCTCTAATGAAAAAGAAATATTATTAAGAACATTTTTTGTTCTTTGTTTATTTTTAAATGATACAGATAAGTTATTTACTTCAAGTATTTTCACAAATATTATTTATCCTTAAATAAAGACCTGAATAATTCTTCGACCTTACCAACTTTAATTACTTGTATTTTAAATTTAGACTCATCCAATCCCTTTGAATTAAACTTTGATATATATATTTTCTTAAATCCTAATTTATTTGCTTCAGCTATTCTTTGTTCAATTCTATTAACAGGGCGTATTTCGCCTGTGAGTCCCACTTCAGCAGTAAAACAAATATTTTTATTAATAGGTAAGTCCAGATTAGAGGATAAAACTGAAGCAATCACTGCCAAATCAGTAGCAGGATCATCCACCTTAATTCCACCTGCAACATTTAAAAAAACATCTTTCTGCCCTAAACGAAAACCTGCCCTTTTTTCTAAAACAGCTAATAACATCCCTAACCTTCGTATATCAAAACCAGTTGATGATCGTTGCGGGGTACCATAAGCTGCTGAACTAACCAATGCCTGAATCTCGATTAATAAAGGGCGTGCACCATTTATAGTCGATGCAACTGAAGTACCACTTAAGTTTTCTCCTGTCTGTGTAATTAAAATTTCCGAAGGATTTGAAATTTCCCGTAATCCAAAATTACACATTTCAAATATTCCTAATTCTGATGTAGAGCCAAACCTATTTTTAGTGGTTCGCAATATTCTGTAAACATTATTATGATCACCTTCAAATTGGAGTACTGTATCTACTACATGTTCAAGAACTTTAGGCCCGGCTAAGTTTCCTTCTTTGTTTATATGCCCTATTAGAAAAACAGGGATGTTAGTTTCTTTTGCATATTTCAACAATGATGCTGCGGTTTCTCTAATTTGTGACACTGTTCCTGCAGAAGATTCCAGCTTCTCGGAATATAAAGTTTGAATCGAATCTACTATAATGATTTCGGGTTTTAGGTTTATTGCTTGCGTAAAAATATTTTCAAGTAGTGTTTCCCCGAGAATATAACAGTTTTCATTCTGTAATTTTAATCTTTCTGCACGTAATTTTATTTGTTGAGGACTTTCCTCTCCCGAGATATACAATATTTTAAACTGGTCGAGCTTTAATGCAACTTGTAATAAAAGGGTTGATTTCCCTATTCCCGGTTCCCCTCCTACTAATATCACAGACCCATGTACAATTCCTCCTCCAAGTATGCGGTCAAGTTCATTAATATTTGTCGATATTCTACTTTCCTTTGTTGATTTTAACGATGATATCTTTTGAGGTATTTGTTTTTCCGTTTCATAAGAAATAGGCGTTTTATTTATAGATTTTGAAACAACTTGTTCAACATAAGTATTCCACTCACCACAAGCGGAACATCTTCCAATCCATTTAGCAGATTCCGCACCACAATTCTGGCAAAAATAAACGGTTTTGGTTTTAGCCATTCTATTACTTTTTCAATTTTTCTATTATGGAAGTTGTAGAATACCCATCAATAAAATCAATAGTTGCAATTTCTCCGCCTTTTGCTTTAACAATATCATTACCTACAACATCTTCTGCTTTATAATCACTCCCTTTTATTAGTACATCAGGTTGAACTCTTTTTATTAACTCATAAGGTGTATCCTCATCAAATAGTATTACAACTGATACAAAATGTAAAGAAGCTAAAACCAATGCCCTTGCGTATTGATCTTGAATTGGCCGTAAACTACCCTTTATTCTTCTTATAGAATCATCCGTATTAAGGCCCACAATTAAAATATTTCCATAACTTGCTGCTTTAGCCAAATATTCAACATGCCCCCTATGCAAAATATCAAAACATCCATTTGTAAATACAATCTTGTTATTTTTAAGCCTCCAATAGGTTAAAAATGGTTCAATATCTTTAATATCAATTATTTTTGATTGAATGCTATTCAACTTATCCATAAAAAGCTATTTAAATTTAAGAAGTAAAGTTAAATATTATTTTTCCTTTTCCGACGGGAATTCACAAATAACATGAGGATAGAAAATGTCCCCAGAATTAATATAAATATTAATTGTGATTCATGCTGAATAGTAGCAAAAACTAATCCATCTAATTTTGAAATCCCATATAATGAAAGGCCTGAAGATATAATCCAGTGAAAAGCACCTATCCCCCCCTGAACGGGAGCTGACATTCCTAAACCTCCTATAACCAAAAGAAATAAACCATCAATAGGATTTAAGGCCTGAGTTGCAGGTATTGAAAATATAATAACATAGGTCATTAAATAATAACTAACCCAAATAATGACTGTATGTAATAAAAAGACTGACCGACTCCGCATTTTGGTAACTGTTTTTATCCCTGAAATTACACCTCTTATTATTTTTCTTGTCTTAATTACAATTTTAACTCGTTTAAATTTTTTCCTAAAATAATAGAACAACCCTAATATTGTCACCATTATTAAAATTAATATTACCCAATAATAAATTGGGAAATCAACAATTTCAAGAATTTTTCTATAAATAGGAATAAAAACATTCTCCTTGATAAAAGAACCGAAATATTCAATTTTAACAATAAAAATAATAAATAATAAAAATATTAACACGAGCATATCAATAGCCCGTTCAATAATTACCGTACCAATTAAAGAATCCATTGGTATCTTATCAGATTTTGTTAATGAACCACACCTGGTTATTTCTCCAATACGAGGAAATGCCAGATTAGCAAAATAACCAACTATAACTGCATAAAAAACATTTTTAAGAGGTGGATTGTAATTCAACGGCTCTATCAGCAACTTCCATCTGTATGCACGGCTTAAATATGCAATAAATGAAAAAACCAATGATAGCAAAACCCAAAAATAATTTGCTTTTTTAAGATCATCAATTAAACTATCGAAATCGATTCCCTTAAAAGCAAAATAAAGCAAAAGAGCCCCGAGTGCTAAGAAAACAAAAAAATTGACTGCTTTTATAATTTTTCTTTTCAAGGATATTAAATCAGTTTATTCGTTGCAGTATCAGGGAATAATAAAGTTGGCTTAAATTCTTTAGCCTCCTCAAAATCCATTGAAGCATAAGATATTATAATTATTACATCTCCAACCGTAACTTTTCTTGCTGCTGGGCCATTTAAACAAACTTCGCCAGAACCTCTTTCTCCTTTAATAACATAAGTTTCCAAACGCTCTCCATTATTTAAATTAACTACCTGAACCTTTTCATTCTCAATAATATTTGAAGCTTCCATTAAATCTTCATCAATTGTAATACTCCCCACATACTGTAAATTTGCTTCTGTTACAGTTACCTTATGTATTTTCGACTTTACAACTTCAATATTCATAACAAATAACGAAATTTTGGACAAAGTTAAGAATAAAATCTAATATTATCTATCAAACGAATATTACCAATATGCACAGCAATAAATCCTATTTTATAATTTTGTTGCTCCCAATCAAAAATTGATTCTAAACTTTTATCATCAACAATCTCAAAATACTCTACATTTAAGAAAGGATTATTATTAATTTTGCTAATAACCCAGTTTTTTACCTGTTTTACATTTAATTCTTTAGCCATTTTTCTAGCCTTCAAAAGGGTTTGAGATATCAAACTCACATTTTCTCTTTCTTCCTTAGACAAAAGCATATTCCTTGAACTCATCGCAAGTCCATCACTTTCTCTTATAATCGGACAAGCGATTATTTCAATACTAGAACCCATAAGCTTTGTTAAATGTTTAATTATAACCACTTGCTGAAAATCCTTTTCTCCAAAATAAGCCTTGTCTGGTTTAATAATTTCAAAAAACTTGCTCACAATTAAAGCAACCCCCTTAAAGTGTCCAGGCCTATATTTCCCTTCCAAAATTTTATCCAGATTCCCAAAATCAAATTCTCTTTTATCCTCATGTGGATACATCTCTTTCTCCGAAGGAATAAAAAGTATATCACATTTAACTTTTTTAAGTTCTTCAATATCATCTGATAATATTCTTGGATACCTATTATAGTCTTTAGGGTCATTAAATTGTGTAGGATTTACAAAAATGCTCACTATTACAATATCATTATTCTTGTTTGCTTCATGTACCAACGATAAATGACCTTCATGCAATGCTCCCATCGTAAGTACAAGCCCAACACTCTTATTGTTGCTTTTTAAATTAGCAATGGCTCCTATTAACTCTTCTTTATTTTCAATAATTTTCATCTAAAACAAAAATCATGATTAGTAAATTTTGGACGGACAAAGTAAAAAATAATATTTCAATTAATAGCAATGTTTGCAGTTATACCATTTAAGCAATATGTAATTTGTCGATGATTAATCTAATTTTTACTAATTTTGCGGTGTTTTTCATTAATTAGGATATTCTCACGGAGAATACTAAGGTTTTATTCATTTCACAAGAAATTACACCTTATTTACCTGAAAGTAAGATGTCTTTAATAGGAAGGCATTTACCTCAAGGTATACAGGAGAGGGGGAAAGAAATCAGAACATTCATGCCAAAATTTGGATGTATTAACGAACGACGCAACCAATTACATGAAGTAATACGTCTGTCAGGTATGAACTTAATTATTAATGATACAGATCATCCATTGATTATTAAGGTTGCTTCTATTCAGGCAGCAAGAATGCAGGTTT
>DAOVYZ010000007.1 GCA_030635365.1 Bacteroidales bacterium | reverse complement strand
TTTAGTACAAAAAACAATCGACCTTGGTGGAGGACGAGAAATTACTATTGAAACGGGAAAGCTTGCGAAACAAGCAGATGGTTCGGTTGTTGTAAAAATGGGGCGAACAATGCTTTTAGCAACAGTTGTTTCGGCTAAAGAAGCAAGAGAAGATGTTGATTTTATGCCCTTATCAGTTGAATATAAAGAAAAATATGCATCATTTGGCCGTTATCCTGGCGGATTTTTAAAACGAGAAGCAAGGCCAAATGATTATGAAATACTAGTGTCACGTTTAGTTGATAGAGCTTTACGTCCTTTGTTCCCGGACGATTTTCATGCAGAAACATTTGTGAATGTACAATTAATATCGGCAGATAAAGATGTAATGCCGGATGCTTTAGCAGGTTTAGCTGCTTCGGCAGCATTAAGTATTTCAGATATTCCATTTCATGGCCCAATTTCAGAAGTGCGCGTAGCACGGGTTGATGGCCATTATATGGTTAATCCTACTTTTGAAGAACTTGAAAGAGCTGATATTGATATAATTGTGGCTGCAACTATCGAAAATGTTATGATGGTTGAGGGAGAAATGGATGAGGTTTCAGAACAGGAAATGCTTCAAGCTATTAAATTTGCACATGAAGCAATAAAAATGCAATGTGCAGCACAATTAGAGTTAGCTGAAGAATTAAAGATAGAGAAGCGTGAGTATTCACACGAAACAAATGATGAAGAACTAAGCAAAAGAATTCATAATGATCTTTATGATCAGGTTTATGAAATAGCAAGAACTCAAAAAGCAAAACACGAAAGATCTGAAGCATTTAAAAAGGCAGAGGAAGATTATCTTGAAAAATTGCAGGAAGAAAACCTGGCTGCCCTGCCTGACCGGCAGGCAGGCGAGAGACAAGATGAAAATGAAGAAGAGGGGGTAAAAGAAAATTTAGTAGCAAGGTATTTTCATGATGTTCAGAAAAAAGCTGTTCGTAATCTTATATTAGATGAAGGTATGCGATTAGATGGCCGTAAAACTGATGAAATACGCCCTATCTGGTGCGAAGTTGACTATCTCCCTGCTGCTCATGGTTCTGCAATATTTACTCGTGGAGAAACACAATCATTAACAACTGTAACATTAGGAACAAAACTGGACGAAAAGGTTGTTGATCAGGTATTAGTTCAGGGAACAGAAAAATTTGTATTGCATTATAATTTCTTGCCATTTTCAACTGGCGATGCACGCCCTTATAGAGGAGTTGGCCGTCGTGAAGTTGGACATGGAAATCTTGCTTATAGAGCATTAAAAGGAATGGTTCCAAAAGGAGAAGAAAATCCTTATGCAACTCGTATCGTTTCTGATATTTTAGAGTCAAATGGTTCATCATCAATGGCAACAGTTTGTGCCGGCACACTTGCTTTAATGGATGCAGGTGTTAAAATTAAAAAACCTGTTTCAGGTATAGCAATGGGTTTAATAACTGATACTGAGACAGGAAAATATGCTGTGCTTTCTGATATTCTTGGTGATGAAGATCATTTAGGTGATATGGATTTTAAAGTAACAGGAACTGAAGACGGAATCACAGCTTGCCAAATGGATATTAAGGTTGAAGGATTATCATACGAAATCTTAGACAAAGCATTAGAGCAAGCAAACCAAGGAAGAAAACATATACTAGGTGAAATGCTTAAAACCATTTCAGAACCCAGAGGTGATTATAAGCCACATACGCCAAGGATTGTACAAATAACAATTCCTAAAGAGATGATTGGTGCTGTTATAGGGCCTGGAGGAAAAGTGATTCAGGATATTCAGGAAAAAACGGGAACTACAATAACAATTACTCAGGAAGGCGAGATAGGGTTTGTTGATATTTTTGCTGAAGATAAAGAAGCGATTGATATGGCATTAAAAATTGTTAATGGAATTATAGAGGTGCCGGAAGCTGGGAAAGTTTATCAAGGTAAAGTTAAGTCAATTGTTGATTTTGGAGCATTTGTTGAAATTCTTCCAGGTAAAGAAGGCTTACTTCATATCTCTGAAATTGAATGGAGAAGAGTTGAAAAAGTTAGTGAAGTTCTTAAAGAAGGTGAGGAAGTAGAAGTTAAAGTGATAGAAATTGATAAACGAAATGGAAAATTGAAGCTTTCGAGGAAGGCTCTTTTGCCAAGGCCTGAAAAAAAGCCAAACCCTGTTCGTCCGGCAGGTGAAGAAAATAAATAAATATGATAAAAGCAGAGTTTAAACTCTGCTTTTTTTACACAATAAAAATATGCTTAATAAGCTTTCTTATTTAATTTTGAAAACATTTATTTCTTTTATAAATTTACTACTTTGATAAAATATTTTGGGGATTAAGTAATTTAGGAAGATAGAGAAGGTAAAATAAATATTTAATGCAATTTGTAATTAAAAATTAAACATATGAAACAAAGAGTTTTTCTTATTCTGCTGGTATCTTTAGTTTGGTTTTCTTCATGTAATAAATCAACTTTAGATTATCCGGAAACTAAAAAAGTTGACCAGGTTGATAACTATTTTGGAGTTGAGGTTGAAGACCCTTACCGATGGTTAGAAGATGACAGATCAAAAGAGACGGAAGAGTGGGTTATTTCTCAGAATAATGTGACTTTTGAATATTTAAAACAAATACCATATAGAGAAAAAATAAAAGACCGTTTAAAGGAATTATGGAATTATGAAACCATGGGTTCTCCAATGAAAAAGGGAGATAAATATTTTGTCTTTAAAAATGATGGATTGCAGAATCAAAGTGTTTTATATGTACAAAATTCTTTGGATGAGGAACCAGAAGTTTTAATTGACCCTAATAAATTATCTGAAGATGGTACTGTTGCAATGAGCGGTAAGTTTGCAGTTTCAAATGATAGTAAATATATTACTTACCAGATTTCAAGAGGAGGTTCTGACTGGCACGAAATATATGTTAGAGATATTGAAACAGGTGAAGATCTTGAGGATCACATTGAGTGGGTTAAATTTTCAAAAATAGCCTGGTATAAAGATGGGTTTTTTTATAGTCGTTACCCACAAACTAAAGAGGGAGAAGAACTTTCGGGGATGAATAAATTCCATAAGGTATTTTATCATAAACTGGGAACTCAAGTGGATAGTGATGAGATTATTTTTGAGAATAAGGAAAAACCATTGTTAAATTATTCAGCAGAGGTATCAGGAGATGAAAAGTACTTATTTGTATACGAAACAGAATCAACTAATGGCAATAACCTTTATGTTAAAAACTTACAAAAAGATGATGAATTTGTAAAATTAACTACAGGCTTTAATTATGATTATGAAGTACTTGACCATGTGGGAGATAACTTAATCGTATTAACAAACTATTTTGCTCCAAAATATAAGTTGGTTAGAATTAATGTAAACACACTTGAGGTAGGTAATTGGATTGATGTATTACCGGAAAAGAAAGATGTTTTAAAAGAGTGTGCGCTAGCAGGAGATAAAATTATCGCATCGTACATGCATGATGCACATAATAAAGTTGAAGTATATTCTATTAAAGGAGAATATTTACACGATATTGAATTACCTGCAATTGGAAGTGTAGGAAGTATTTATGGATCAGTTAAAAGTGATGAACTATTTTTTACATTTAATTCTTTTACAATACCATCGACGGTATTTAAATATGATGTGGTAAAAAATGAGAAGGAAGTATATTTTAAACCTGAAATAAATTTTGATGCATCAAAATATGAAACAAAGCAAATATTTTATGAGGGCAAAGATGGAATAAAGATTCCAATGTTTATTGTTCATAAGAAGGGTTTAAAATTTGAAGGAAAAAATCCAACTTTATTATATGCGTATGGAGGGTTTAATATCAGTCTTTTACCAAGATTTAGTGTGAGTAGGCTGGTATGGTTAGAGAATA
Source organism: Bacteroidales bacterium (assembly GCA_030635365.1). Taxonomy (GTDB): domain Bacteria; phylum Bacteroidota; class Bacteroidia; order Bacteroidales; family UBA12077; genus UBA12077. Next base: position 14,433 of record DAOVYZ010000007.1, on the reverse strand, counting down.
ATGGTGTGTTTGCTTTGGCAAATATTCGGGGAGGAGGAGAATATGGTGAAAATTGGCATAAATCAGGGGTAAAGCTTAATAAGCAAAATGTTTTTGATGATTTTATATCAGCTTCTGAGTATCTTATTGGCCAAAAATATACTTCGCCTGAAAAACTTGCTGTTCAAGGAGGATCTAATGGAGGATTGTTAATAGGTGCCGTAATAAATCAGCGGCCTGATTTATATAAAGTGGCATTTCCAGAGGTTGGTGTTATGGATATGTTAAGATTCCATTTATTTACAATTGGTTGGGCATGGGTAAACGAGTATGGTTCGAGTAAAGATTCGATTCAGTTTGGTAATTTATATAATTATTCACCTATTCATAATATTCGGGAAGGTGTTAACTATCCGGCTGTAATGGTAACTACTGCAGATCATGACGATAGAGTTGTTCCGGCGCATTCCTTTAAATACATTGCTACGCTGCAAGAAAAGCATAAAGGTAAAAATCCAACCTTAATTAGAATTCAAACAAAAGCCGGGCATGGAGCAGGTACACCAAGACATATAATGATTGATGCAAGTGCTGATAAATGGGCTTTTGCTTTTTACAATATGGGTGAGGATTTTTATATTAAATAAGAAAAGTATTATTTAAAGGAAATATAAGTAATAAATGTTATGCTGAGTTTATCGAAGCATGCCGAAGTGTTTTATCAATTTACGTTACTTTTTAGGACAGCTTCTTTTTTTAAAAAGAATCCTAAATGGATTTAAATTATATTGTAATAGAAGGAAATATTGGTGCAGGAAAAACTACACTATGTAAAATGCTTGCTAATGAATACAATGGGAAGCTTGTTTTAGAACAATTTGCAGATAATCCATTTCTCCCAAAATTTTATAAAAATCTTGAAAAATATTCTTTTCAACTTGAGTTATCATTTTTAGCAAGCAGATATCAACAATTAATTAATGAGTTAACCTCAAGAGACCTTTTTAAGCCACTTACATTCGCTGATTACTATTTTATGAAATCTTTGACCTTTGCCAAAGAAACTTTAAAGGAAGAAGAGTTTAATCTGTATAGGCAAATATTTAATATTGCATATAAGTCAATGCCTAAGCCTGATTTGTACATTTACTTACATGTCGATGTTAATAATCTTTTGCAAAAGATTAAAGAACGAGGAAGGAATTATGAATCAGGAATTAGTCCTGAATATTTAAATAAAATTCAAAAAGGATATTTTAAGTTCTTTAAGCAGCAAAACGATATTTCTTTTTTAATTATTGATACAAATCAACTGGATTTTGTTGAAAATCAAAGAGATTATGCAAAAATAAAAGAAATTATTTTTGGTGAGAAATATAAAGAGGGAGTTACTAGGATTAGTATTTAAGTCCTTATATAATACATATTTTACAACTTTTAATTTTTTTTTTGACAAAACATTATTAAGTTTGTAACTTAAGAAAATTAGAACTAGCAATTTTAAAAACAAATAACTTAATCAAACTATGAAAAGAATCAACTATTTAGCATCTTTCTTATTCGCTGCAGTAATTTTAAGTAGTTGCGGTGGATTAGATAAAATGAAAGAAGAAGCTTCTAATCTTCAGTACAATGTTACTCCAAAAGTACTTGAAATGCATGCTGGCAAAGTTAAGTACGATATTAAAGGTGACATACCTGCTGAATGGTTCAACAAAAAAGCAATTGTTGAATTTACTCCTGTATATAAATATGAAGGTGGAGAAGAAGTTCTAGAATCAAAAACATTTCAAGGAGAAAGTGTTGAAGCAAATAATATGGTAATTGGTTATGAAACTGGAGGCTCAATTGAGTTCTCAGGAGAATTTGATTACCAGGAAGCAATGAGAGTTGGTGAGCTTGAAATGAGAGCTACTGCCACTATTAAAGACAAAAGCCTTGATTTATTAGGTTATAAACTAGCTGACGGTGTTGTATCTACTCCATTATTAGTTATGGTAGATCCTATGCCAATTGCTGCTACAGATAACTTCGAAAGAATTGTTTCTGAAACAAAAGAAGCGGATATTCACTATGTAATTCAACAATCTAGTATTCGTAAATCTGAATTGAAATCAGAAGATATCGCCGGACTTGAAGAATTTGTAAAAGAAGCAAATAAAGAAGCAAACAAAGAATTCAAAGGAATTGAAGTTTCATCTTATGCTTCTCCTGACGGGCCAGAAAAATTGAATGAAAGATTATCAGAACAAAGAAAGAAATCTGCAGATAAATATCTAGCTAAAGTTATTGGTAAAACTAAACTTAGTAAAGAAGATGCAGAGACATTATATAGCTTAAAAACTACTGCTGAAGACTGGGACGGATTTAAAACTCTGGTTGAAGGTTCAAGTATTGAAGATAAAGATCTTATCTTAAGGGTTCTTTCAATGTATTCAGATCCTGTTGTACGTGAAAAAGAAATTAAAAACATCTCTGCTACTTATAAAGTATTAGCTGATGATATTCTTCCTCAATTAAGAAGATCAGAAATTAAAATAAAGGTTGACAAAGTAGGTTTCTCTGATGAAGAAATTCTTGACTATGCTGTTAATAATCCTGATACTTTAGGTATTGAAGAATTACTATATGCTGGTAAATTAGCAGAAGGGCTTGATGCTAAAGCTACTGTTTATAAAACAGCAACTGAAAAACATGAAGGTTGTTTCAGAGCATTTAACAATCTTGGTTTTGTAAATATATTAATGGGTAACTTAACCGATGCTAAAGTTGCTTTGGAAAAAGCTAATGAGCTTAAAGCAGGTGATGCCATTATTACAAATAATTTAGGTGTTATTGCACTTATGGAAGGTGATAAAGAAACAGCTAAAACTAATTTCTTAAATGCTACTGATGCTGGAAATGCTGTTGATTATAACTTAGGAATTATCAATATCATGGAAGGTGAATATGAAGCTGCGGTTAACTATTTCCAAAATCATCAGGCTTTCAATACTGCATTAGCAATGTTATTAGCAGGTAAGAATGATTCAGCTAATAAAACTATTGATGTAGTAGAAAAAGAAGATCCTAAAAATTATTATTTAAAAGCTGTTATCAATGCAAGAATTGGTGCCGCAGCTGATGTCCTGAGTAATTTTCGCCCCGCAATCGAGAATGATTCTGATTTGAAACAATTAGCAAAGACTGATTTAGAATTTAGAAATTATTTTGAAAACGAAACATTTAAGTCTTTAGTAGAATAGGACTTATTGAGATATATTAGAAAGGGCGTCTTTAAGATGCCCTTTTTTTATCTATTTACTATAAGCGATTTAGAGAAAAGCAATGCAGGGTTATTAGTTCCTGTTATTTATTGCTTTTATAGAAAACATATATGGTATTTTATCTTTATATTTTTCAAATACCCATTTCCCGTCTTCTAATTCTATCATATTCTTAAAGCAATTATAAACTTGATATGGAAACTCATTAAAAAATTCTATTTGCAATCCATTGTTTATAAGGCTGGTAATAACTTCGCTTAAACTATGATGCCATTCAATATGTTTAAGTTTTTTATTTGATACTACAGAGTTATCAGTGTATGATTCATCAACTGTACTTTCAATTTGTTCAGTTTTAAAATAATGGTCAGCAATTTGCAATTTATCATTAAGAGTATAAATAAATGGATGGAATTCTACCATATAAAATATCCCATTGGGTTTCAAATATCTACTTATTATTTTAGCCCATTTATCTAAATCATTTAACCAGTTAATTGCACCATATGAAGTATAAATAATATCAAACTTGTCAGTTAAAAGTTTATCTAATTCATAAATGTTTGAACGGAAGAATTTTGCGGGTATTTTCAACTCTTCCGACAACTTGCACGCAACCTCTATAGATTTATCTGAAATGTCGATTCCTGTTACTTCTGCACCTAGCCTGGCAAAAGACAATGTGTCCATTCCAAAATGGCATTGAAGATGTAACAAACTTTTCCCATTTACATTTCCAATTTCTTCAAGTTCAATATGATTTAAGGATGTATTTCCCTGTTTAAAACTTTTTAGGTTATAAAAATTAGATTTAACATGTAATAATGTTAATTCATTCCAACTTTCTCGGTTGTATTCAAAAAGATCTTTATCCATTTGTTAACTAATAGTTTCTACTATTTATAAAAGTGATTTTATTTTACGAAATAACTCCCAAAGAACAATCCCGGCACTAACTGAGATATTTAAAGAATGTTTAGTTCCGTATTGTGGAATTTCAATAGAATAATCACTCAAATTAACAATCTCTTGTTGTATTCCTTTGACTTCATTACCAAATACAATAACATATTTTTTGCTGTCATCAACTGTGAAATCTTGAAGCATTATGGCATTTTCTGTTTGTTCAATAGATAAAATAGTATATCCCAGTTCTTTTAATTTAGCAATGGCAGTACTGGTATTTTCAATATACTCCCAATCAACAGACTCTGTTGCTCCCAGAGCTGTTTTGTGAATATCTTTATGTGGAGGTTTTGCAGTAATACCACATAATATTATTTTTTCTATCAAAAATGCATCCGATGATCTAAAAACACTACCGATATTATTCAGGCTTCGAACATTATCAAGTACAACAATAATAGGTGTTTTTCCAGATGTTTTAAACTCATCAATGCTTAACCTGTTTAACTCACTATTTTTTAATTTTCGCATATTGAAATTTATAAACTAAAAATTGGTTAAATGTATAAAAAATTGATAATTTCGCTATTATTTTAATAATGAAAATTTATATCCTATGAATATCCACGAATATCAGGCAAAAAGCATATTAAAACAATTTGGTGTAGCAGTTCCGGAAGGTATAGTTATTGAGAAAGCGGAAGAGGCAATTGATGCTGCAAAAAGAATACAGGAAAGCACCGGAATGAATACCTGGGCAGTAAAAGCACAAATACATGCAGGAGGTAGAGGAAAAGGTGGTGGTGTTAAAATTGCAAAATCATTGGATGAAGCAAATAGTTATGCTGGTGATATAATTGGAATGACCTTGGTTACACATCAAACAGGGCCTGAGGGAAAAAAAGTAAATAAGGTTCTTATTGAACAAGGCATATATTATCCTGGCGAGCAGGAAATTCAGGAATTTTATATGAGTGTTTTACTAAACAGATCAACAGGGCGTAATATTATTATGTATTCAACAGAAGGAGGAATGGACATTGAAACTGTTGCTGAAAAAACGCCTCATTTAATATTTAAAGAGGAAATAGACCCTAAAGTTGGAGTACAGGCATATCAAGCAAGAAAAATAGCATTTAATCTTGGTTTAAGTGGAAAAGCTTTTAAAGAGATGGTGAAATTTGTTATAGCGTTGTATTCAGCTTATGAAAATAGTGATGCTTCATTGGTTGAGATTAATCCGGTTTTTAAAACATCTGATGATAAAATATTTGCTGCTGACGCAAAAGTTAATTTAGATGACAATGCATTGTATCGCCATCCGGATTACATGGAAATGAGAGATACCAGTGAAGAGGATCCAGCCGAATTAGAGGCTGGACAATATAATCTGAATTTTATTAAACTTGATGGTAATGTAGGATGTATGGTAAATGGTGCAGGTTTGGCAATGGCTACAATGGATATAATTAAGCTTGCAGGAGGTGACCCTGCAAATTTCCTTGATGTTGGCGGCTCAGCTAATGCGCAAACTGTGGAGGCAGGTTTTAGAATTATATTAAAAGACACAAGTGTTAAAGCCATATTAATAAATATATTTGGTGGAATAGTGCGATGCGACCGTGTAGCACAAGGTGTTGTTGATGCTTATAATGCTATAGGTTCAATTAATATTCCTGTAATAGTCCGATTACAAGGAACCAATGCCGAGAAGGGGAAACAACTTATTGATAAATCCGGGTTGAAGGTTTATTCAGCAATAACGTTACAAGAAGCTGCCGACTTCGTTAAGAAACTAGTATAGCATGAACTAATCTATAAACCTGTCAGGATTTTGAATCCTGACAGGTTTTGAAAACAGAAAGTCACGACATTTTCTAATTGACATGACACTAGATCAACTTTTGTAATAGTTGACCTAATTTTTTAATGTATATTTTTTAGGGAAAATAATTCCAACATAAGATCCACCATCTTTATTATTTCCAATATTTATGCTTGCTTTATGAGTTTCCATAATTAACTTAACAAGATGCAAACCTAATCCGACTTTTTTATCAATATGGTCTTGCCCAAGCCCAAAAGGTTGGAAAATACGAACAAGGGCATCTTCAGAAAATCCTGGGCCTTTATCTTTTATTAATATGATAACGTTTTGTTCATCTTCACTTAGTCCAATTGTTATTACCGAATCATCATGAGAAAAAATAATTGCATTTTCAATTAACTGGTTAAAAGACTCATTAAGTAAATTCAAGTCACCCTCTAAAATAAATTCCTTATTTGGGGGTTTAATTTTGACTTCGACTGATTTACTTTGAAGGTGTTTAGCAAATTTAGTACAAACATTTTTGATGAGTTGATCAATTGATAATTCTTCAATTTTAATTGGATGCCTTTTGGTTCTTAAGGATGAAATAAGTAATGCAATATTGCTAAATCTTTCAAGCCTGTCTGACGAGAGCTCAATTACATCAATATAATGCATAAGGTTTTCAGAATTAACCTTCATCTTAAGCAATTGTGTAAATCCTTTTATTCCATTTAACGGAGTCCTTATCTCATGACTAAGGATTTTTAGAAATTCGATTTTTGCAATATCAAGCAGTTCAAGCTCATGATATGCAATTTCAAGCTCTTCGGTTCTTAATGCCACTTGTTCTTCAAGCCATTTATTTAGATCTTTTAGTTTTTCTTTGCTAAATTTTAGTTCTAAGTGAGTTTCAACTCTTGCTAATAACTCATGAGAATCAAATGGTTTAGTTATGTAATCTTGCCCTCCGAGCTTGAATCCCTTTACAATACTTTCTTTATCTGTTTTTGCCGTTAAAAATATTATGGGCATATCATCATATTTAGATTTCTTTCTAATATTTTGACATACCGTGAACCCATCCATCTCAGGCATCATAATATCTAAAAGAATAATATCAAAAAATTTATTATCAAGCCATTCTATTGCTTGAACTCCATTGGTTGCAAATTCAACATTATAACCAATAGGCCTTAATATATTTCCTAATACTTGTAAGTTTTTTGGGGTATCATCTACAATAAGAATATCTACATTCTCATTCTTTATGTCTTTCATAATAATTTTGAAGCGTTGATATTAAGTTTTTGTAATTCTGAAATGAGCTTAAAATAGAGTCGACATCGAAACTATTAACAGCTTTTATGAGAGAATCTGCATACTGTATTAATATTGAATTATTGTTTTCGGTTCCCAGTAATCGTAATCTTTCGCCAAACTTTTGTAATTTTTCTACTGGTTTTCTTTTTTCGAGTTTTTTCCAGTCATCGTAAAAATCATTTTCTAAAGCTTGTAATACAATAGGAAGATTTTTAATTGCTTTTTTGGAAAGCCCAACTATTTTTTCTTTGGTAATTTCTTTTTTATAAGGGATATATTTAATTAAAATTTCAATTAACTCTTTAAATAAAATTGGTTTTGTTAAAAAATCATTAAACTTAGAATTTTTTAACCTAAGTTGCTTATTAATAACAACTGAAGCTGATGTGGCAATAATGGGAACTTTCTTATTGAGCTTTCTATATTCTTTAAAAAATTCGTATCCATCCATTATTGGCATTCTTAAATCTGTAATAATTAAATCAGGATTTACCCTTTTGGCTAGAAGTAAAGCAAGTTCGCCATTTTCAGCTGAATGGACAATAAACCCTTGTTTTCTTAACACTTCTATCAGGTAGTTTCTATTGTTTTCAACATCATCAACTACAACTATGGTTGCAGGGTCAAAATATACTTTGCGAAACTCATTTTTACTATTTAGACTTGTCTTTACTATTTTATTTGATGTTTTAATCCGGGGTAGATGAATTGTGAAAGTGCTACCCTTATTAGGTTTGCTATTAACATTAATTGAGCCTTTCATTAACTGGATTAATTTAAGACTAATTGCTAATCCCAGTCCTGAACCGCCAAATTTTTTTGTTGTTTTCACACTTTCCTGGGTGAAAGATTCAAATATTTTCCTTTGATATTCTTTTGATATTCCAATTCCGGTATCTTGGATAGATATTGATAAATCACCAGTTTGATATGTTTTTTTTGATTCTTTATTTGTATAATCAACTTTAAGCTTAATAAATCCTTTCTCGGTAAACTTGATGGCATTATTAATTAAATTAATCAAAACTTGTCTTAGTCTTAGATCATCAATTTTTATTACCTGAGGTAATTCATCACTTATTTCAATAATAAATTTTAAGCCTTTGTCCTGGATTTTTAAAATGAAAATATCATTTATCTCAGAAAAGAAACTACTAGTATTAACGTCTTCATAACTTAATTCCATTTTACCTGCTTCAACCTTAGAGAAATCAAGAATATCATTTATAAGACTTAAAAGGTTATTACTGCTGGAATGTAAGGCTTTTAGATAGTCAATATGCTTTTCATCTTCTACAGAGCTGAGAAGTAATTCTGTAAAACCTATAATTGCATTCATAGGTGTACGAATTTCATGGCTCATATTTGCAAGAAATACACTTTTTACATGTGTGGCTTTTTCCGCAGTTTCTTTGGCAATAATTAAAGCATCTTCTAGTTTCTTTTTATTAGTAATGTCCTCTTTAACAGCTACAAATGATAGAATTTCTTTCCGCTTATTCATGATTGGAGAAATAGATGCTATTTCCCAATACTCCTCTCCATTTTTTTTCTTGTTTTTAAACTCACCTCTCCATGTTTTACCCGAAAGAATTGTATCCCAGATTTCCTTGTAAAAAGATTTAGAATGATAGTCAGATTTCAGAATTCTTGGATTTTGTCCAATACTTTCTCTTTTGTTGTATCCGGTTACTTTAGTAAAAGTTTTATTAACGTAAATTATATCTCCATCAAGGTTAGTTATTACTACGGATACAGGGCTCTGTTCAACTGCTTGCGATAGTCTATTGACTTCAGTTGTTCTTTTTGTAACAAGTTCTTCAAGATGCTCCTTATAATTATTTAACTCTTCTTCTGCAATTTTTAATTCTGTAATATCTTGAATAGTTCCAAGAGAGTACAAGGGTTCTTCTGATTTACTATACTTTGTAACACATTGTTCCCGAACATAACGTAATTCACCAGATGGTAATACAATACGATGTGTGATATTATATTTCGTTTTATTTTTTAAGGATTCGGTGTATGCCTTATTAACTATTTCACGATCATCTGGATGTATAGTATGTAAAAAGGCTTCATAGGTAGCTTCAAATTTATTTTGATCGATATTAAAAATTCTAAATATTTCATCGGACCAATCAAGCTTGTTACTTGTAAGGTCGAGGTTCCAATGTCCTATATGAGCTATTTGCTGTGCTTCTTTAAGTTTAGTTTCACTTACAAGCAAAGCTTTTTCGGTAGTTTTTCTTTCGGTAATATCTCTGACAATGGCTTGTAAATATGTATCACTACTTAAGTCAATTTTTTTAAGGCTAACTTCGGCATCGAAAGGGCCCCCATCTATTTTTTTATGTTTCCATTCAAAAACTTGAGGATTTCCTTTAAATGCAAGGTTAATTTTCTCTGAAACTTTGTCTTTAGAATTTTGCCCGTCAGGTTGCTTGGTTGGGGAGAACTGGCCTGGTTGTTTGTTTATAATTTGTTCTTTTGTACAACCAAACATTTCAAGAGTTTTTTGATTACAATCAATAAATTTACCTTCTTTCATAATAAAGATAGCATCACTAGCTGCATCAAATAATGCCTTGTATCGCTGTTCGCTTTCATAAAAAGCTTTTTCGGTAAGTTTCCTTTTTGTAATGTCTGTTACAGTACCTTCATAATATTTTATTTTTCGTTTTTCATCATAGAAAACACTGGCACTTTCCGAAACAAATAGTTTTGAACCATCTTTTTTATACCAAACAGATTCAAGGTCGACCACCTTACCATTTTGTTTAATTAAGTCTAAAAAATCTGATCTGGGATGTAAAGAATCGAATTGACTTTTCCTGAGTTTTAGTTTACTTAGTTCATCAAATGATGAGTATCCCAACATTTTAATGAGTGTAGGATTTGCCAGTATTATTTCTCCCTTGGGTGTTGTTCTGTAAAAACCAACAACTGAATTCTCAAAGATATTTCTAAACTTTTCTTCACTTTCTTTTAAAGCTCTATCAGCCGAACGTTTTTTAATTAACTTAGCAAACTCATTGGCAACTAACTGGATTTGTATTATGTCATGTTCTTTATAATTGTTGATTTTATTACCTACACCAAAAATATAACGAATTTTGCCTTGTTCATAAACCGGAATACTCATGAATCGTTGAATAGGAGTATGCCCTTCGGGCAATCCTTTTCGATTAGGAGAATTCGGGAAATCATTATAAATGACAGGCTCTCCGGTATGAATGCAATCAACCCAGTTACCTGCTTTATCTAAATCAGAATGAGTATTGTATGATGCTGTGCAGTTTTTTAAAGCTTCTACGTTCCAAGCGGTAAGTATTATTGTTTTTTGATCTTCAGAAACTTTATGAAGAAAGCCAATGGTACTATTTGTTAGTTGAACAGCAGTATTCAATATATAATCGAAAAGTTCTTGATCATTTAATTCAGGTGCATTTAAGAAAAGTTTAAGTAATAACTTACTATTTTCTGTATTCTTTTGTTGACGAAGTTTTGCTCTACGTTTTTCTACCAGATCTTTTAATATGGAAATTACTAGGTTTTTATTTTTTACATTAAATAATCGTGCATTAACTTCGACAGGTATATTATTCCCATTTTTAGTAATTATTACAATTTCATAATTAATTTCTTTTGTTGTAAAAATTTCTTTATTAATTGCAGAAGCTTTATCCTGGAATCCTCTAGGGAGTATATCATATATAGTTTTTTCCAGTATTTCCGATTGTGTAAATCCAAGTAACTTAAGAGCTGTGATATTTGCTTGTATAAATAATCCGGGAGTTCCATCATTATTAAGTTCATGGACTATCAGGGCATCGTTAGTGCTATTAAATATTTGATGATAACATTCTGAAGTTAAAAAGTTTGAGTTAGAAAAATCATCTTGTTTCTCTTTTAGTTTTTTTAATTCTTCAATAAGTTGCTTTTTTGATAACTTGCGATAATCCATAGCTCAAAATATGGTCATTTATAACAAGTTATAAAATATTTCTTAGAATAGAAATAGAAGCAAGTAAAAATGTCTAATCAAGATTGTGAATTAAGCCATATTTATTACCATTTTATTGGTTTCCTGCGGATAGGCATTGTCATACATCTGGCTCCACCACCACCTCTTGGCAATTCAGAACCTTCAAGTGTAATAACATACTTTTTGTAATTCTTAATATCTACTTTTTCTTTTATTATATCTTTAGCTTTTAATACTTCGAAACCATTTTTATTTAATTCATTAACAGTATTTACATTTCTTTCGTATCCGATAACTTTACCCGGGCCAACTGCAAAGAAATTTGCACCACTATGCCATTGTTCTCGCTCCTGCACCCATAAATCCTTTTTACCACCACAGTATATTGGTTTTAAATCCATTCCCAGATTTTTTAATGAGTTTAATAAATTTTCTTCCTCACATATAGATACTACTTTTCCATTTTCAATCTTAATATGAATAGTTTGGTAACGATTTGTATGCAATATAAGTGGTTCGTAAACCATACAAGCATCTGTATCTAAGAAAGTGAAAACCATGTCGAGGTGGATAAAAGACTCCGGTTTAAACGGAAGTTCCTGAACCAGGATATGACGCTCTTCTTCTTTTTGTGCCAAAAGTTGTTCTAAAATATAATCAATTCCTTGTGGAGTTGTTCGGGTTCCTGTTCCAATACATAAAATATCATCACGTGCAACTAAAACATCACCACCTTCAATAGAAGTCTCATTTGTAAACTTAGAATTATTTAAAGGGTTGATCGTTTTTGTTATAAATTGTTCGTGATGATCAAATATTGCTTCCATTATGAGTGATTCGCGTTCTCGTACCTGGTTTGCCATTCGGCCAATTAAAACATCGTCGAGGACTGACATTGCAGCATCTCTTGTAAAGAAGAAATTATGCAACGGGCGCAAGGAGTATCTTTCTTTACTTAAGTATTTTGTTAATGTATTTTTTCCTTCTATTACTCCTTCAATAAGTTGCCTTGCCAGCTCAACTTCCTCTAAAGAGTTAAGATGATCATATATAAAATGCGTATTTTCATTATCACAAATTTTCTTTATTAAGCTCTCTTTAACTTTCTTGTTTTTGAGAATATCTGATAAAAGGCCTTTAACCTGATATGTCTTCGTTATTTTATCCAGAATACCGCTTAATTGCGAGTACTCTTTTTGGGCAACAGAAAGATTCAATATGTCACTATATAATGCTCGTTCGGCATTTTTTGGAGTCATATTTTCAACTTCCTTCCCCGGGGTGTGAAGAATAACCCCCTCTAATTCACCTATCTCGGAACGGACATTAATGTTTAATTTTCCTGCCATTGTAAATTATTATTAAGTAAAATATTAAAGATGTGAGTATAAAATTATGAATTGTTATTCAATAATTTAGTATTTGTAACAAAATTGTTTTTTTGTAGATTTTATTTATTTTCTTAAATCCGCAAGTCACGGGGTGACTAAATGATATAAAGGTTGTTATGCATATCTTTTTTTGTCAAGTCACCCCGTGACTATCAGTCCATTAGATGGTTTGCTGCGGATTTAAGGTATTTTAAAGAATTATTGTTATTATGATTGGAATTAGTATAGTAAGGACAATTCCACTAAAAACAGAAATAATGGCATAATCAGACCCTATGTATTTAGTAATTACAGGTAATGTTGTGTCCATTGAGGTTGCCCCTCCTGATGATATTGGGGCAAGTTTTCCAAAATACCGTGCAAAAAGAGGTGTAAATAATAATGTTATTATTTCTCGTGATATATTTGAGAGTAAAGCTATAACTCCGAGAGTTTCACCTGATAGTTCCGATATTAATACACTGGATAGGCTATAATATCCAAAGCCCGCACCAATTGCTAATGAATCAATAATACTTAGTTTATCTTGTATTAAAGCAAATATAGATACTCCAATAAAGGTTCCTGTTATTACAGATAACGGAACTAATACTATTTTGAAATTAACTGATTTTATAAGTTCAATTGATTTTTTATTGCTGCCAACACCAATACCAACTAAAAACATTAGTAAATAGAGTGCATATAAACTATAATCATTTTGTAAAAGATAATCCGGCAACAAATTGTATATTCCAATTAGTAACCCTAATACAAAAAATCCTAATATTATTAAACTACCTTTCATTTTTTTTAAAAAATAATATATAAGTTAACCATGAAACTAAAACACTGCCTAATACTGCAAATACTGTAATAGTAATTGCTAAAAGCCCTATTTGATCAAAGTTCTTTATGATTTGATCATTTGTGCCAACAGATAAACCAAGTAAAAATAATAGAAGAAAAATGGACAAATTGGTTAGTTTAGAAACAAATTTTAAGATATTTTCTTTTTTATGTATAAACCATCCTATAACTATTCCTAATGTCATTAATATTAATACAGTTATCATGTTTTACGGGATTTGAATGATAGAATATGCCATGTTACTGCTATAGCAATTGCCAAAAGTAATAATTTAAATATTATTTTTTCAATGATAAATATTACAGAACTAATTATTGCTAACCACAAAAGTGTAATAGCTGATATTTTTGTTTTCCATGGTATTGTTTTATGGTATAAATAATTTTGAATAAAGGTTCCAAAATATTTATGATTTATTAACCAGTTATATAATTGTTTAGAGCTTCTCATGAAGAGGGCAGCTGATAATAAAAGGAATGGTGTGGTGGGAAGTAAGGGTACGAAGATACCTAAAATACCTAAGCCCAGAGAAGTAATACCCAAAAAGATAAGAATTAATTTTATAATCTTGTTAGAGGTTTGTTTTATTTGTTTTGCCACCTTTTATCTTTTTTCTTTAAAGCTAATTTTATTGTGTGTCCCATCACAAAATGGCATATTAGAGGAACCTCCACAACGACATAATGCTACAGTATTTACTTTAGTTAATTTATTACCATCAATATCACGTATAATAAAATCTCCGGAGATTATTGTTGGGCCATCTTTCATTATTTGAACTTTGGCCGAGGAATTGTTTTGATCTTGTTTTGTATTATCTTTTGTTTGTGGTTCAGTAGCAGCACCATTTTCTTTCTTATCTTTATCCCGGGAAAATGTCAGAGCATTTGTGGGGCATTGTTTTACAATATCAATTATTT
>DAOVYZ010000496.1 GCA_030635365.1 Bacteroidales bacterium | reverse complement strand
GCTGACTTCCCACATAATAATAAAATTAATATTACAGCATTTTACCATCCCCATTTTGAAGTTGGCGGAGATTATTATGATTGCATTACTCTTAATAAAAACGAAATTGGTTTTTGTATTGCGGATGTTTCCGGAAAAGGAATTTCTGCTGCATTATTGATGTCGAATTTTCAGGCAAATCTACGAGCTCTCTTTACAATAGATATACCATTACCGGAAATTGTTAAAAAACTGAATGAAAGAGTTATGGCTAGTGCAAAAGGAGAAAAATTTATTACTCTTTTTATTGCCAGGTACAGTTATAAAACACATATTTTGGAATACATTAATGCCGGCCATAATCCTCCAATTTTTTATAATATTGAAAAGAAAGAAATGCTTTTTTTACGTGATGGTTGTGTTGGGATGGGAATGTTAGATGAAATCCCCACATTAAAATCGGGATCACTAAAAATTGAGCAGAAATCAAAATTATTTTGTTATACCGATGGTTTAGTAGAGTTGGTTAACGAAGATGGCGTTGAGTTTGGTACTCATGAGATTGAACAACACCTTTCAAACGATAAAGAAATTGATCAGAATATTAATACGATTATTAAAAAGCAAAAAATATTAGAAGGTAGTGCTGCTATTTTCGATGATATTTCGATAATGGGAATTGAATTCTATTCCTGATAAATCCGAGCAAGTAATCCGTTATTTGAAGCTTTCTTGTTTAAATTTTGGTTATATAAGATTTGAGATTATAGTATCGAGTATCAAGATGTCCGGTATGAACTCAGAACTCCTGACTTAGCGTAAAGGCTTTGTCGCAATTATCGGATGTTATATAACTTTTTTTGAATATCTAATAATGATTAACGAATGTTGAATAATGAAGTTAAGTGCAGTATCAGAATTACGGCCCAGTAAAAAATTTGTGTTGATTTTTCGCCTTGAGTACTGTAATGATATATTATGTAAAGCGACAGAATTACAATATAGTGTTTTATAAATAATACTTCATGAGATACTAATATGAAACAGTTAGGTCAATAGTTCTGAGTTCATATCTGTAATACAAAATCTTAAATTGATATTCAGTGTTCGATATTCGATATTCAACGACACGATGATTTACGAAGAGAAGCTTCTAATATGTTGATATTTAGCAATCAGGTCAGGAGTTCTGGAATTTGAATTATAAATCCACGTCCGTGGTCATGTTCTTCAGGCTATGCCATTAAGTTAAGGTCTTATAATCTCAATATTTATATCTTGTATCTAAATTAATTGCTCAGGAATTTCTTTCTAAAGTTTTCCATTGCCGAGTTTGTTCCCAGAGCTGTAACTACATCTCCGGTTTTTAAGTATGTATCTCCGTGCGGCACAAAAATCTGATGCCCTCTTCGTATTAACATTAGTGAACCATCTTTATGCAAAGGAATTTCTTTTATAGGATGTCCGTTGATATGCTTATTTCTGATTTTTATTTCTTCTACACTGAAATTGTCAAATGATTCAATTAAAGCATGATAAGTTGCCGGCCTTATAATTAGATTTTCAATTGTTGCTGCAATTACCCTGGTAACATCTATAAATTCAACTTCCAGTTGTTTTAACTTTTGTTCAAGAGCAAAACCTTTCGCTTTGGTAATAATTTTTTCATGCTGAAAATATTCTCGTAATAACTTACAAACCGCAAGGTCTTTTTTAACAGAATTGGTCAATACTACAACATAATTTTCAGGTTGAAGATTTATTTCTTTGTATGTTTCAACTCGTAAACCATTACTGTAACATACATTTAAGCCTTTTGATTTCATTTCTTTAAATCGAACTTCTTCATTTTCTATTAAAATAGATGACTTTCCATGTATTTTTAATCTTCGTGCCAATAAAACTCCCGAACTACTGCCTCCAACTATTATAACCTTATCTCCTGATAAAGCATCAATAGGATTAAGTAAACTATATATTATTGGCGAAAACAAACAAGTAATTACTGCCATTAGTATAAAACAGGAATTAATAGCCGGAGAAATAATTCCCAAATTAAGTCCGATTTTCGAAGCGGCAATAATTAAACTTAACCTTGACGACATTAAAAATCCACCTGAAATGGCTTTTTTATATCCAAATAATTTTGACCAAAGTAACGAGGGAATAACTTTTATAAGAAAGAGAGTTATAATAAGAAATCCAATAAATAAAAATATGCTGTTATCAAGCTCTTTTAAGGCAGATGTATCGAAATGAAACCCAACCATAATAAAGAAGACAGGAATAAAAAATCCATACCCGATTCCGTCTAATTTCACTAAATGAATTGATCGGCCTTTATGTAAAAATATGGATAATAATATTCCGGATAGAAATGCTCCAAGAAGAATAACTTCTTCTCCAATAAATTGAGCTAAAACAACAAATATTAGTATAATTAATAAAGTACCGCGAACCTGAATTTGCGAAGCTGCATGTTCGAGTTGGTATATAATACTTTTAAACCTTGGTTTTTTAGACATCCTAAGGCCGATTCTTGAAAATAGGAAGAATGTAAGGAAAAGGCCAAAGATTAAGAGTAATTCTGATTTGAATCCATTTTTTATGATAAAAGCTGTAAATGAAAACAGAATAATACTAAATATATCGGCTATTGCAGCTGCAATCATTATCATTTGCCCAAAACGCCCATTAATCTCACCACGATTTTTTAAAACGGGTAGTATTATTCCTACCGAAGTAGTTACCATAATTAATGAGAAATACCAAAT
>DAOVYZ010000390.1 GCA_030635365.1 Bacteroidales bacterium | reverse complement strand
GCATCACCTGAGTTAAATACCATTAGAAAAGAGGTAAGCGATAAAGAAAGTACGGTATCAAAACGGTTACACTCTATTTTAAAGGATGCACAGAGGAGTGGTATTGTAAACCGGGATGTTTCATTATCGATACGTGATGGAAGAGCTACGATTCCTGTTGATGCGTCAAATAAAAGAAAGATTAAGGGATTAATATTGGATGAATCGGCAACAGGTAAGACTGCTTATATTGAACCTGCCGAAATTGTTGAGTTAAATAATGATATAAAAGAATTATACTATGCAGAAAGGCGTGAAATAATTAAGATACTTACTCTTTTTGCCCATGATATTCGCCCTTATGTTGATGAACTGTTTTTAGCTTATGATTATATGGGAACCATTGATTTTATAAGGTCAAAAGCTATGTTGGCTTTAAAATTGAATGGCATAAAACCTGTATTTAATAAAAATCCAATGCTTAATTGGAAACAGGCAATTCATCCATTACTATTTTTATCGTTTAAAGAAGAATCGAGAACAGTTGTTCCTTTGGATATTGAACTTAATAATGATAACCAACGCATATTATTAATCTCGGGCCCCAATGCCGGGGGTAAATCAGTTTGCTTGCAAACCGTTGGTTTATTACAATACATGTTTCAATGTGGATTGTTGGTTCCAATGAATGAAAATTCGGAAATTGGGCTGTTTCAAAATTTATTTATCAATATTGGTGATGATCAGTCCATAGAGAACGATTTAAGTACATATAGTTCGCATTTGCTGAATATGAAAAATTTCATTAAATCGGCAAATAATAACACCCTGATATTAATTGATGAATTTGGTTCCGGCACTGAGCCTATGTTAGGAGGATCAATTGCTGAGGCTATACTTGATACTTTGAATGACAAAAAAGCATTTGGTGTTATTACCACACATTACACTTCGTTAAAACACTACGCATCGTCAGTCCATGGAATTGAAAACGGAGCTATGCTTTTCGACACCGGTAAAATACAACCCTTATTTAAACTATCCATAGGAGAACCCGGCAGCTCGTTTGCTTTTGAAATTGCACGTAAAATTGGCTTGCCAGAAGATATCCTGAAAAAAGCCACACAAAAAATAGGAAAAGATCATATCAATTTTGATAAAAACCTTAAAGATATTTTACGTGATAAAAGATATTGGGAAAGTAAACGGGACAATATCCGGCGTTCGGAGAAAATGCTTAAAGAACAAACAGAATGTTACACATATGAATTAGAGAATATCGAAAAAACAAAAAAGGAAGTATTAAAAACTGCAAAAGAACAGGCAGAAGCTATATTAGCAGAAAGTAATAAGCAGATTGAAAATACAATACGTGAAATTAAAGAAGTCCAGGCGGAAAAAGAAAAAACAAAAATTGCCCGAAATAAATTAACAAATTTTAAAGAGAATTTAAATAATATTGATTCGGAAGAAGAAGAAAAAATACAACGAAAGATAGAAAAGCTAAAGAGCAGGGAAAAACACGGGAAAAAGAAATCAATAAAAGATAAACCGGAAGAAAAGCAAAAACAAGACTCAAGTCCATATATATTTGAGAAAGGAAATAAAGTAGAGTTGTTTGGGCAGGATTCTGTAGGAGAAGTTTTGGACGTAAATGGTAACAGCATTCTGGTTGCTTTTGGGAATATGATTACTACACTCGATAAAAAGAAACTGGATAAAATTTCAGAAAAGAAATATAAACAGCTTACAGGTAAATCAGAATATAAAAAATCATCATCATGGGATTTTGGTGAGCGCAGGTTAAAATTCAAACCGGAGATTGATGTGCGGGGGAAACGTGCAGAAGAAGCATTGCAGATAGTTCGGGACTTTATTGATGAAGCAATTGTAATAAATATGGGTACTGTTAAAATTTTACATGGTAAAGGCGATGGTATTTTAAGGCAATTAATTCGCCAATACCTTGAAACTATTGATGTGATTAAATCCTTCCATGATGAGAGTGTACAGTTTGGAGGCTCAGGGATTACGGTAATAGAATTTGAATGATCATAATTTTTTGTAAATTTGGAATAAACAAAATCTATAGTATTGATACTGGTATATACTCATAAAACGTCATCACGGCTCGATTATATCTTGAAATTTATATTCAATGATATTCAGGGAGTCGATTTTAAAATAGTAACAGACAAAAACGAATTTATTTCATCTGATTCTCCAAAAATAAATTATACAACCGAATCAATTGAAGGATGCCTGAAAATTGAACCTATCGATTTACTTTTCAAATCCAGTATTCTGCAAAAGAAAGTTGAAGTTAGCGAGTGGAAGAATCTAAAAATATTCTTTCAAACTTCGGGTAATTCAGATATACCTTTTGATATCTTTGCAGCCAGTTTTTTCTTAATAAGCCGTTACGAAGAGTATTTACCCTTTAGTGCCGACCAACATGGACGTTTTGAGGCTAATCAGAGTTTAGCATTTAAGAACGGATTTTTATACGACCCATTAGTTGACCAGTGGGTATGTAAATTATCAGCAATGCTAAAGGAGAAGTTCCGGGGGTTTGAAGTACGCACAAGAGAGTTCAATTACATATCGACCATTGATGTAGATAATGCATATGCATACCTGTATAAAGGTACAGTAAGGACTATTGGAGCTACAATGCGCGATCTGTTTAAGCTGGATTTTAATGAAAATATAAAACGTTTCCAGGCTTTAACTGGCGAAAAGGACCCTTTTGATACATATGGATACCTGGATGCTTTGCATAAACAATATGGTATTCAACCGCTATGGTTTTTTCTTGTTGGTAATTACAATACGTACGATAAAAACCTTCCGTTAGATAACGAGGCATTCCAGGAACTGATAAAAAAAATATCAGAATTTGCCGAGATAGGTATTCATCCGTCTTATGAATCAAACAAAGATTTTAAACAGCTAAAAAAGGAATTTGATTATTTGTCAGCAGTTTCTAAGCACCCTGTTACCAGGAGCAGGCAACATTATTTAAAACTGTTATTTACCGAAACATATCAGAATTTAATAAAGCTGGGCATTAAAGAAGACTTTACACTAGGTTATGCATCCGATGCAGGATTTAGGGCCGGGACATGTACTCCGTTTAATTTTTATGACCTGTACAATGAAAAAGAATCGGATTTGAAAATATATCCTTTTCATGTAATGGATACCACACTAAATGAATACTTAAAACTGAATGTTGAACAGGCAGTTGAAAAAATTGAGCATATTATTCAAAAAGTAAAACAGGTAAAAGGGACTTTCGTAAGTTTATGGCACAACGAATCATTAAGCGACCACGGGCATTGGAAAGGCTGGGAGCCTGTTTATAAAAAGATGCTCGAGATTATTTTTGAAAAATAGAAAGCAATGAATAAATATCAAAATATAAAAAATACTATATTAACATATCTCCTTGATTATAAACCGGAGATGATAGGCTTATTTGGTTCTTATTCTCGGAACGAAAATAGTAAAAGTAGTGATATTGACATATTGGTAAGATTTAAGGAACCTTTATCATTACTTCAATTAATTCGTATTGAGAATGAATTATCAAAGAAATAGGGTATTAAAGTAGACCTACTAACAGAGGGGGCAATTAGAAATACAAGAATTAAATCAAGTATTGAAAAAGACCTGAAAATTATTTACAAAGTATGAAATAAATAAAATCAAGTTTTAAGTGTATAAATGAATTAGGAAATGAAAACACGCAATCAGCTTGAAAATAAACTGAAAGAGCTAAAACCAATATTAACTAAAAAGTATTTTGTTGATAAAATCGGATATTTTGGCTCTTTTGCAACAGGAAAAGTAACTGACGATTCGGATATAGATATATTAATAACTTTAAAAAAACCTATTGGCTGGGAATTTTTTGATATGGAAGAATATTTGGAAAAGGAACTGGGCAGGAAAATAGATTTAGTAACCGAGAATGCACTTAAAATGCAATTGAAGCAAATAATATTAAAACAAGTAATCTATGTGTAATGATAAAAAAGGAAGAAGTTTTATCTTGTTTCTGGAAGATATGCTTCAGTCAATGGAAAGAATTGAAGAATACAT
>DAOVYZ010000095.1 GCA_030635365.1 Bacteroidales bacterium | reverse complement strand
GAAGCAGGTGAGAATCTTGGTTTTTTACCCGGTGATCTTAAAGAAAAACTTGATCCGTATCTACGCCCTTTGTATGATGCACTTATTGATATGGTTCATCCACGAAAATTGGCTGAATTAATTGAAGATGATGTTATTGAAATAGCACCTTTAGCTTATATGCGTGGAAGGACACTGGATAATGCATTTGTTATTCTCGATGAGGCACAAAATACTACAGTCAACCAGTTAAAAATGTTTCTTACACGGATGGGAAAAAATGCAAGATTCATTGTAACAGGAGATACAACACAAATTGATTTACGCCCAAAACACAATTCAGGATTAATTCAAGCTATGCGAATACTTAAGGGAGTAAAGGGGATATCAATTATTGAGTTTGATGAACGAGATATTATTAGGCATCATTTAGTCAAATATATTGTTGATGCTTATAATAAATTGGATATAGATGAAAAATAAGTTAACTCAAAACTTTAAAATAAAACTAAAATATGGCACAAGCAGTAGTAAAAACAAGGTTTAATTTCCCTAAACAAAAAAGTGTTTATAACGGGAAAGTACGTGATGTTTATAATATAGACGATCAATATCTTGTGATGGTAGTAAGTGACAGGATATCCGCATTTGATGTGGTTTTACCAAAAGGAATTCCTTACAAAGGGCAAGTCCTTAATCAAATTGCAGAGAAGTTTTTAGATGCAACAAGTGATATAGTTCCAAATTGGAAGATTACTGTTCCAGACCCTATGGTTACTATTGGCCGTTACGTTGAACCATATCCAATTGAGATGGTTGTTCGTGGCTATCTTACAGGGCATGCCTGGCGTGAATACAAATCTGGTAAGCGTGAAATATGTGGTGTTGCAATGCCACAAGGAATGAAAGAGCATCAAAAGTTTCCTGAACCGATTATAACTCCTACAACAAAAGCTCATGAGGGACATGATGAGGATATTTCACGAGATGAAATTATATCTCAGGGATTAATAGCTAAAGATGAATATGAGCAATTAGAAAAATATACCCTGGCATTATTCCAACGGGGAACAGAAATTGCCAAGAAAATGGGATTAATACTTGTTGATACCAAATATGAATTTGGAAGAAAAGATGGAACAATATACCTTATAGATGAGATTCATACTCCCGATTCATCTCGTTATTTTTATTTAGATGGTTACCAGGAAAAACAGGATAGGGGAGAGAACCAAAAACAGTTATCGAAGGAGTTTGTTAGAGAATGGTTAATGGAAAATGGTTTTCAAGGGAAAGAAGGGCAGAATGTACCTGAAATGCCTAGTGAATTTGTGAATGAGGTAACTGACCGTTATATTGAGTTATTTGAGAAAATCACAGGTGATAATTTTCATAGAGCTGAAGCAAGTGAGGTGCAGGAAAGGATTGAGAAGAATGTTACTGCTAAGTTGAATGAGTTACTATAATACAAAGTAGTCATTGCGAGTGTAACGAAGCAATCTATTAATTAGATTGCTTTGTTTCTTTGGCCAATTATATTAAAATATAAAAGAGGATTATGTACAAGCAAACGGGAGGTTTTATTTATATTCTGACAAATAAAAATAATACAGTTCTATATACTGGAGTTACTAATGATTTAAAACGGAGACTTAATGAACACCTGCTTAAAATAAACCCGAAATCGTTTACAGCCAAATATAATCTCAATAAGTTAGTGTACTATGAATCGTTCTTTTTAATAGGTGATGCAATAGCCCGAGAAAAGCAAATAAAAGCAGGTTCAAGAAAAAAGAAAGAATTCTTAATAAATAGCATAAATCCTGAATGGAATGACATATCTAAAGAAATTGAATAAGAAAACCATAGTTCCTTGAAAGAAAAACCGATAATGCAATGTTAATTAGATTGCTTCGCTACGCTCGCAATGACTATGAGCCTTTTATTATTAAAACATAACACTTACACCAAAATATATAGTACGTTGAGAATGTAAGTTATTAAACCGGCTTGTATAATCTTCATTGTAATTAATGCCTCTAACATTATTGGTATTTAGTAAATTGCTAACATTGGCATAGAGTACGAGTGCCAAATCAGTATTTACAACCCAATATTTGGAAATGGATAAGTCTATTTTATGATAATCAGGAAGTCTCTCTGAATTATCCCAACTGCTATATGCAGGGTAGTATGTACCTGTTATATTATCATAAGTACTACTTTCAACAGGCAGATAATGGGTTCCTTGCCTGAAGAAATAAACAGCGCTTATTTCCAAGAAATCTTCAAGCTTATATTTCAAAGTACTTTTAAGAATATAACTAAGATCATAATGCGAAGGGTATTTCTCAATACCGTTATTAATATTAGCATCAATAGTTGTAAATGAACATTGGAACTCAAATTTCTTAAAATCGAATTTTGAATAAAACTCACCACCAATTATCTTATCCTCTAAATTTCCATGATTTGCATCTTTTGAAAAAACTGATGCCTGGATTTCTAAATCATCAATTATAAATGTATAATCTAAGCTATACTGATTACTTTCAAATAGAGTGATTTCAAATTGACTTGCATTAGGCATAGCTAAACGATTGTAATGCCCTGCAGATAATATGAAACTATGATTCTTATTTGGTTTATAATTTAGACTGCTTTGGTAACTCCAATAATTTGGAGAATGATTTATTACGACATTTTTTCTAACACCTGTCCCTAAAATTAACTTCTCGGTAACATCAAATTTTGTGTATAAAAATGCTTCAGGTAAATAATATTCCTCATTTGATTTAAATTCTATAGTAGGATGAATAAGATCTTGCGCATAGTAGTAATAGGGCTTTGTGCCATTTGATTTATTAACTCTGTAATCAAAAGAGATACCCGATTTTAGGCTCCACTGCTTAAAAAAGTGTTGGTATGCTGAAGATAAATAAACATCCTGTTTATCAACTGAAATATCAGTTATACTGTATTTATAGCTTTCATCACTAATATTATATCCTGCATTTATGGTTAATTCTCCATTATCTTTTTGACTAATGAAATTAGCAATTGTAAAATTTCGTTTTTTATTCATATCAAAAATACCCGTGTAACTTGGAGTTCTCATATTGTATTTATATCCTTCCATATTACTATAATTGAAAATTTTTAAACGCAATTTTGAATTGATATTGTGAATAATGTGAAATCCAAGATCAAATGAATTGAAACTTTCTATATCACGCATAGCATCTGGATTTAGTCCTGTAAAAATTTTTGATGGGCTGTAATTGCCGAATAATACAAAGGCTGTTTTTTCACTAAGTTTCCTTGAAGTTAACCCGCCAAAATTTGCCAGGGATAGTGATAGAGTATTTGTAGGTTCTTCCGGTAATTGATTATGAGTTTGTAAACTAACAAGTCCGGATGAAGTATTACCGTATTCTAATGGAGGGTTCCCAGGGTAAACCTGCATCCAATCAATTATGTCAGTATTGAAAATACTAAATGTACCAATTCCGTCAAGTTGAGAAAATCGAATTGCATCGTAAATAGGTACATCATTTAAATAAACTCCTGTTTCATCAGGCATGCTTCCTCTTATGCTTAAACTTGCAGATTCATCAGTTGTAGTTGACGATGGCATTGCATTTATAGCTAACAATGCATCAGCTTTTGCTGCAGGATTCAAATAAATTTCCATTTGTTTTACTTGTTTTACCTTAAATTCTTCTGCAATTATTCTTCGGGCAGTTATCACTGATTCGCCAAGAAGTTCAGCAAATGATTCAAGCAATATAATTAATGGCTTAATAGTTTTATCAGATACGGGAATTGAAATGTCCCTGTACCCAATATAACTTATTATCAAGGTATCATTGCTAATTGACTTATTGATTTTTAGTGTAAAATCTCCATTATTATTTGTTGTTGAGCCAATACTCCAATCGCTTTGTAAAAATACGTTTGCTCCAGGCAAAGCTTCATTGGTTTGTGCATCAGTAACCTTTCCTTTTATTATATTTTGCCCTATTACGTTAGTTGAAGCAAAATTGGTAATCACAATTAACAATATAAAAGCTCTCATTACTTTGAGGATTTTTTGATATTTGGTAATAAATGATTTTTAACCCAACTATAATCGGGAGCAATTTCAAGTACCTTTTCATAAGTGCTAATTGCTTTTTCCTTTTCTCCGTTTTTTTCATATGCAATGCCTAACCATACCATAGAGTCCAGATAAAACCAATTATTCGATACATCTTCTTTTTCGTAAAGCAAGATTGCTAACTGGTATCCACTTAATGCTTCATTAATATCACCGCCCCACATTTTAGGAGTGAAATATTTTGAGCCGGCATATTGCCTCCATGCATTAGCATTTAGTGAGTCAAGAGTTAAAGCTTTATCAATATACTTCCCGCTTTGTGCTTCAAGAGTTGCTCCCTTCCTCGGTACAAAAGCCATTTCTATACTCATTAAGGCTGCAGAAATAGTATATAAATCGGAAGAGGAAGGTTTTTCTTTCAATAATTTATTTGCCTGTTGTGTTATTTCATCAATGTTCTCTTTATAATTTTCTTTGTCTTGATTAGACAAACAACAATATAGAAATCCGTATTTTAATTTAATAGCACTTATTTGTTCTTCAACAGTTGCATTACTGTCCGCTAGAAACTTATCAGCTTCTGTTGCTATTTTCTTCCACATAAATACGTTAGAGGCTATATAAGCCTTATAGGCTTTTTCTTCTAGGTTAATAACTGACTCATTTTGAGCTTTTACATTCAAATAGCTTATAGCTATAATGCTGATTAATACTAGTTTCTTCATGATTTTTAATTTTAATAATTTTGTTTTCAAAAATATTTGTTAAGTTTTGTTGTTAGTTGATTATTCTTGCTCGATTTATTATAAAGTAGTTTATAAAACAAACCGAATAGACAAAAAATTATAGCTTTAAATAATCCTTTAAATCGTTAACGTATTTTTCAAAAGCACCTATGCCCTTTTTTGTTATATTACACTGTGTTTGTGGCATTTTGCCTTTAAACCTTTTTTTCACAGTTATGTAACCTGCATCTTCTAACTTGGTAATTTGTACACTTAAATTACCTGCAGTAGCTTCTGTTTGTTCTTTTATATAAGTAAACTCTGCGTTCTCAAGAGAAACTAAAAGAGACATGATTGCTAAGCGCAATTCTGAATGTAATAAAGGATCTAATTTCTTAAGCATTTTTCTTATTATAAGATTTTAACATATAACCGGGAATAATGTACCCCAAAATTACAACTATAGAACCTAAGAGTTGAACAAATTGGTCAGGAATAATGAAACTTAAAACAGCACCAATCCAGAAAATTATTGCACCATATATTAAAGGCCTGAATTTTAAAATGAATCCTGAAATAAAGGTTGCAAATGCTACTAAGACAAAAATTATTTGAGTCATCTGATAATTTAATTCTTTCATAAAGAATAAAACAATAAAATAACTAATAACAAAACCTATCCAGGTAAATGTGTGTATTTTATCTATGTGAGAAAATACCTGTTCTGCTTTTCCTTTTCTATAATTATAAATAAAAGTAATAATTATACCCGGAAATATTAGCAGCCAAACCAAACTGGGGTTCTTATAAAGTTTAAAATACTCTATAATGAAATGAGCCAGACTTATTAGTGATATTGTCCATCCCCAAAAGAGAAAATTAAAACTTTTATCACTTAATTTCGATTTTGCTGAAGAAATCATATTGTTTATTATTTTTAAACTCTCTTCGGGTTTTAATTCTTTTTCCATAATATTAAATTTTAATTGTTATTCGACAAATATAAACTAGTTTATAAAATAAACCAAATAATTTTATACTTTTTTTCTGATCTTTTTCTTTTAATTAGATATCCAATTTTATAAACACAAATCTTCTTACTCTCTGACTGATGGTAGAGTTTAATGTCAATTATTTAATGACTAAACAGTAACATTTATAACCCACAGGGTATTTGATCTGCGCTAATGCATTGAAGATTTTCATATTTAAATTGCGAAAGGAGTTTGATGTAACAGCATGGAATATTAATGACAGCGAAACCAGTAATAATAATCTTTGAATTTTACTGCTTCGCTGTATTAATCACACCCTAAGAGTTGTGAGTTCGTGCATTATGAATTAAACTATAGAGGGGCAAATGGTCTGCTACATAATGTTATGTGAAGTTTTGTATTTTATGATAGTTAGAAATTTCAATGATTCGCCTTGTCATTCTTGGATGAGTTGAAAATATTTTATGTATAAATCCCATCAATTCAGGAATCTCATTTTCCTGTAATAAAAACTCGTCAATGTTAGTGTTATTTGCTAAACTTTGACTACCAAGAGATATTGATACAAGAGCATTTTGCGTAGCAGATAAGTTTTTAATAACTTCATAACCAATTCTGTCCGCTGTCAATTCGCAAGCCCTACCATATGCAGCACCCAGAAAAGGAATAAGATATGCCGGTTTCGACAATAAATTTTTCCAGGAGTTAGTATGCCCAGCAGCGTGATGCCCTAGTTCGTGCCCGATTATCATAGATAATTCGTCCATCTTATTTCGTTTAAGCATTAAGTCAACTAAATCAGACATTAGTATCACATATTTAGTTGAAAGATATTTAACAGCAAATGCATTAATAAGTCCATTTCCATTGCAAATAAAAACTTCAGGCATATTAACAAGATTAAGCTTTTGAGAGTGTTCAACAATTAACTTATGTATATCTGTATATTGCTTTGCAGAAACTTTCACACTTCCACCATAAATTTCGGCTTTAAATTTAAGTCCCATTAGCCATATTATTAAAGCAATAGGAAGTGCAAAAAATATTATCGTACCAAATGAGAAGAATAATAATACTAACCAAATTAACCCACCAACAATCTGCATAATTGTCAAATAAGTTTTTTCTTTATTGTGTCTTAAAGAATTAATGTCAAACATAGTTTTGAATTTTTAAATTATGCCTACTCTATATGGTTTTCGGCTTACCCGTTTTTAGAATAGTATTGTAAAAATTACGTTTTTATCTAATAATGCAATTTGAGATAATTAACAAATATTTTTTTTAAAAGATAAAACCCTTACAATTTTAATAATAAGGCCCATGTTATTGTTACTTAAGTTATTTTTTTTACTATATCATTAATTATCTCTTGGATAATTTCTACATGAGAAGTTTTATTTATCTTCATTCCAGTATTGATTATACAAATTATTTAAAAAGTTTAACTATATCTATTGAAATACCACAAGCGTTGCTCATTAAAAGATTTTTACCTTGTCCACCTAAAAACCCCATTTTTCCTTTTCTTGAATAATTAAAACTATTTAATTCCTGACCATTCTCTTTAATGATTCCTGCTATTTGAAGCTTAGTGGACCCAACACCAAATAAACCCAGTAACCACCGTAAAAAGCGATTTCCTTCATTTATCATTACAAATTCTCCTTTAATCATTATAGAATCATTTTCCGATTCTGATAATTTAAATCCTTTTTTCATAAATCTTTTCTTTAATTCATCTTGTAATTTCAAGACAATAGTTTGTTCTGGAAATGAAACTTTTATTGTTGTTTTTTCTGTGCTAAAAGCTTCCACAAAAATTGGTTTACTTATACTTTTCATAACTACCTCTTTTTAATTTTTATTAATCATAGAATTAACCGTAGAAAAAGCAATACATTAATATTTCAAGTTTAATTTTGACTGATTTGTTATAATGGATATGATTGTTAAGATAAAAACGTTACAATTTTTCTTGCATATCTATAAACTTTCTTATAAAAGCAGCTATATAGTGCTAATTAGATAATTATTATATTTACACGTTTATAAAAAAAATAACAATAATGGATAAAGTATTAGGTATTGGAAACGCCTTGGTAGATATAATGACCAGGCTTAATGATGATAGTTTATTAGACAAGTTTTCTCTAAAAAAGGGGAGTATGCAATTATCAGAAAGAGAATTCGCAGATCAAATTAATAAAACAACAGTTGGACTGGATAAATCACAATCATCGGGAGGGTCAGCTGCTAATACAATACATGGTTTAGCGAGTTTGGGTGTACCTACGGGTTACATAGGAAAAGTTGGAGATGATGAATTTGGTGAGTTTTTTAGCAACGATATGAGAGCAAATGATATAAACCCGTTTATGATGAAAAGCATGACGGAAACCGGAAGGGCAATAGCATTGGTTTCTCCTGATTCTGAACGTACTTTTGCTACTTATTTGGGGGCTGCTATTGAATTAACTGATGAGGATTTAAACGCAAATCAATTTAAAGATTACCAATATTTACACATTGAGGGTTATTTAGTTCAGAACCATGCTTTAATGGAGAAAGCGGCTGAATTATCTAAAAATAATAATATGAAGATTTCCCTTGATTTAGCAAGTTTTAATGTGGTTGAAGATAACCTTGAGTTTTTGAAGCAATATGTTAAAAATAATGTTGACATTGTATTTGCTAACGAAGAAGAGGCAAAAGCATTTACAGGTAAGGAGCCGGAAGATGCTTTGCACGAGTTGTCTGATCAATGCGAAATTGCAGTTGTCAAAATTGGAAGTAAAGGCTCAATGGTAAAGAACAATGGAAAAATTTATCATATAGATCCATTTAAGGCAAATTCAATAGACACTACGGGTGCTGGAGATTTATATGCTTCCGGGTTTTTATATGGTGTGGTTAATCGTTTACCATTTGACCAGTGTGGAAGAATTGGTTCATTATGTGCCAGCAAAGTTATCGAAGTAATAGGGTCAAAAATGACCGTTGAAACCTGGGGGAAAATAAAAAAATCAATTTAAATCATACATATTTAATTTGGAGTAACTATATTTTAATAGAATATTCTTGTAAGAATCTTTCTTTAATAGGAAAGGTTTTTTGTTAGAGCATTACTAATAAAATTTCTAACTATTCGATAAACAATTTCTATTGCTAAGCGTTTTATACCAAAGACTTGATTATGAGCGATTGGCAGGAGTCAAGAATAGGGTTAGTAAGGATTTTTATTTTTAGAGACTTTTCAAAGGCAATAGATTTTGTAAATAAGGTAGCAAGAATTGCAGAGGCAGAAAAACACCATCCCGATATATTGATACATTCATACAATCAGGTTAAATTATCACTATTTAGTCACAATGAAGGGCAGATTACATGTAAAGATTATGCAATGGCAGAAAAAATTGACAAATTGATATACCCTTAATATAAAGATTTGAAAGTTTGAATATTTTGAAATTGAAATTCATTTTATTAAATTGTATTTTAATCCTAGTGTCAAGTCAAGATTGAATTGACGGATAAAGTCTTTTTAGTTTAATTCTCGAATCTCTGGTTGTAAATTGCCAATTAATCTTAGCATCTTTGTTATTTCTATGATCTTGCCATGCTTGAGTTTCCTCCTTTATAGT